>NZ_VCMY01000023.1:0-94709 GCF_005924235.1 Mycobacterium sp. DBP42 | reverse complement strand
AACCGGCCGATCGGCACACCGTTGAAAGTGACCTTCGAACCCGGATCCATCGACAGACCAGCCCGCCCGGACAACACCGTCAGCTGCGTCTTGTCCTCGAAGGACCCACGGAACTGCATCCAGGTCAGCCCGACCACCACCGCAGTGACGAGCGCGAGCACCAGTCCGGCCAGCTTGTACGGCGGGATCTTGGGCTTGTTCATGGGAGCATGGGGCGCCGTCATGCCGCTACACCGTGAGGTTGAAGTTGGGGTCGGTGCCGTAGAGCGCCAACGAAGCCAACAGGACCACCAACACGATTGCGATCAACGAGGTTCGCATCGACCTCCCTACTGCCTCACCCACACCGACAGCACCGCCACTGGCGTAATAGCCGAAGTAGCAGTGGTTCAACATGACCACGATCGACATGATGATGACCTCCAGGAAAGACCACATCACGTCGTCGACACGCAGGAACGTATGGAAGTAGTGCTCATACGTACCGACTGACTGCGAGTAAAAGATCGTCGTGACGAACTGCGCAGACAGGAAGGACAGCAGGATCGCCATCGCGTAGAGCGGGATGATGACGATCGACCCGGCGATGATCCGGGTGGACACCAGATACGAAATCGAGCGGATGCCCATGACTTCCAGCGCATCGACCTCTTCGCTGATGCGCATGGCGCCGAGTTCGGCGGTGGCGCCGGCACCGACCGTGGCGGCCAGGGCCTGCCCGGTGACGACCGGGGCAACAACGCGGATGTTTGCCAAGGCGGCGAAGAAGCCGGTGAAGGCCTCGACACCGATATTGCCCAGGGACGCGAAGCCCTGGATGGCGATCAGCGAGCCGGCCGACAGCGTGACGAAACCGATGATCGCCACGGTGCCGCCGATGACGGCCATGGCGCCGGTACCCATCCCGATCTCGGCGACCAGCCGCAGCGCTTCACGGCGGTAATGCCGGAACGCGTGCGGGATCGAGCCGATGGCCTGGACGACGAACCACGCGACGTGGCCCATGCTGTCGAGGAACCGGGCCGGTGTGCCTGCGATGTCCGAGGTGCGCGAGAACGCCCGGGGGAACCGGGACCGAAGAACTGTAGCGGTACTCATGTCAATGCCCTGTTCCGAACCGCACACCGATGGTGGTGAGCACGACGTTGACTGCGAACAATGCCACCACGCACAGCACCAGGGTCTCGTTCACCGCGGTGCCGACGCCCTTGGAGCCACCGGCCACCGTCAGGCCGCGGTAGCAGCCGACGAGTCCGGCGATCAGGCCGAACAGCGTGGCCTTGACGACCGAGATCATCACCTCGGGAAACCCGGTCAGCAGGGTCAGCGTGGATACGTAGGCGCCGGCCGAGACGTTCTGGATGTAGACGCCGAAGAAGAAGCCGCCGACCAGACCGATGGTGATCACCGCGCCGTTGAGCATGAAGGCCACGAACGTGGAGGCGACCACGCGGGGAACGACCAGCCGCTCGATCGGGTCGATGCCCAGCACTTCGAGCGCGTCGATCTCTTCACGCACGGTCCGGGCGCCGAGGTCTGCGCAAATCGCCGTCGACCCGGCGCCGGCCACGACGAGCACCGTGACCAGCGGGCCGAGCTGGGTGACGGCACCAAGTGCGGCACCGGCACCTGAGACGTCAGCCGCGCCGAACTCCGCCAACAGGATGTTGAGCGTGAAGATGATGAGCACGGTCAGCGGGATCGACACCGCGAGCGTGGGCAAGAAAGCCACCCGGATCAGGAACCAGCTCTGCAGCACGAACTCTTTCCACTGGAAAGGCCGTGTGAGAAACGCCTTTCCGGTGAGCACAGTCATCTTGAAGAAGCCACCGACCATAGCCAGCGGCTTCTCCAATTGACCACGTACGTAGCCGACGAGCCCGTCGGCAGGCGCCGTCACCGGTGCGCCCCCTGGACGTGTCGCACGCCCCCTCCTCGTCGCCTGTCAGCTTGTGTGATCCGTCTCTCCCTACTCGTGAGTAGTAATTGAGACCACCGGACTGTACCCGATAGAAACCGGGGTGTGCACCGCATCGGGTGGATTGTGCCATCAACCGTTAACAAGGGCGTGCAAGAACAGCAAACTTAGAAAGTGACCTGCAGAAACCGTTGACTCCGAGTTACTTTCGCAGCCGTCAACCCTACTGGGCGTTGATCGGGGAGCCGAAACGCTCCCTGAGTTCGGTCTTGAGCACCTTGCCCGAGGGGTTGCGGGGCAGGGCATCGACGATTTCGAGCGCCTTCGGATGCTTGTAGCGCGCCAGGCGTTCGGTGAGGAAGCCGTCGAGGTCCCCGAGATTCAAGCCCTCGCCTCTGCTCAGAGCGACCACGGCAACCGGGACTTCGCCCCACTTCTCGTCGTGCCGGCCGATCACGGCGACTTCGGTGATGGAGGGATGCCCGGCGAGGACGTTCTCCACCTCGGCGCAGTAAATGTTCTCGCCGCCGGAGATGATCATGTCCTTCTTGCGGTCGACCACCCAGATGTAGCCCTCCTCGTCCTGGCGCACGAGATCTCCGGAGTGGAACCAGCCGCCGGCGAACGCCTCCGCGGTGGCCTTGGGGTTGTTCCAATAGCCGGCCATCAAAGTTGGGGCGCGGTAGACGATCTCGCCGACGTCGCCGACCGGGACGTCGTTCATGTTCTCGTCCACGATGCGGGCCGAGACGGTCGGGATGACCTGACCGACCGAACCGAGTTTGCGAATTGCGTCGTCCGCCAACAACATGCAGGTGACCGGGGACATCTCGGTCTGGCCGAATGCGGCGGTGATCTGGCTGCCCGGGAAGGTCTCGGCCATGGCCCGGAGCAAGGTGTCCGAGGCCGGAGCGGCGCCCCACGACAGCGCCCGCAGGCAAAGATCGCGCGGATTCGCTTTCTGCTCAGCACAAACCGCCTGCCACTGCGCGGGAACCAGGAAGATCGCGGTGACCTTTTCCTCCGCCAGCACATCGAGCAGGGCGCCCGGGTCGAAGGCACCCAGCGGGTAGATCACCGTGGGCAAACCGAGCGTCAGACCCGTGTTCACGTTTCCGGCGACGCCGGCGATGTGGAACAGGGGGACACCGATGAATCCGACGTCGTTGTTGATGTCGACGCCGGTGGTGAACAGATTCGTCATGCTCTGACCGACGAGGTTGTTGTGGGTCAGCACCGCGCCCTTGGGCCGGCCGGTGGTACCGGAGGTGTACATGATCAGCGCGGGGGCGTCGCCGGGGATGTCTGCCGGTTCGACGGGCGGACCGTCCTCGGCGATCAGGTCCTCGTAACCCAGGACGCCATCTTCGGTCGCCGCCTCGGCCACGATGACCGTCGACAACGTGGCGTCGAGATCGCGCACCGCGGTGGCCACACCGGCCAGCACGGGCTCGGTGACGACGACGCGGGCCTCGCAATCGCTCACCAGGAAGGCGATCTCCGGCGGGGTCATCCGGAAGTTGACCGGCACCGCGATGGCACCGAGCCTGTTGGCCGCGAGCATCGCCTCGATGAACTCCGGCCGGTTGAGCATCAGGATCAGCACGCGATCGCCGGATCCGATGCCGCGCCGGCTGAGCGCGCCGGCCAGTTTGGTCACGCGGTGGTCCAGCTCGCGCCACGTGATTGTGTGTCCCAAGAACCGGAAAGCGGTTTTCTCGGGCTGCATCATGGCGTGCCGCGTCAGCAGGTTGGGCCAGTTCTGACGGCGGGCCAGGTACGGCTGCTCAGTGGGGAACGGCTCGGCAGTCAACGATCTGTACTCCATGGGTATCGGGTTGCACGAATTTTATATTTGGTCAAACATGGGGTTGCCCCGGTCACACTATGGCCTCGGGGCCCCGGCGACAAGCCCACCAGAAAGGCGAACGGATTCGCGTGAATGCACCTGCCAGGACGGCCGTGCAACGTCGTCGCGGCGGACGGCGCGAGCAACTCTCCGACGAGGTTGCCGCCCAGCTGCGGGCCGAGATCATGACCGGGGTGCTGCGGCCGGGGACGTTCATTCGCCTGGACGAGACCGCGGCGGCACTCGGAGTCAGCATCACCCCGGTGCGGGAGGCACTGCGCACGCTGCGGGGCGAAGGCATGGTGCAGTTGGAGCCCAACCGCGGACACGTCGTGGTGCCTCTGACTCGCGCCGACGTCGAGGACATCTTCTGGCTGCAGGCCACCATCGCGCGGAAGCTGGCCGCGACCGCCACCACCCGCATCACCTCGGCTCAAATCGATGAGCTGGAGCAACTCAACGCCGAACTCGCGGTAGCCGTCGAGGGCCACGACCCGGTGGCGATCTCGTCAGCCGAGTTCGCCTTCCACCGGGCGTTCAACCACGCCAGCGGCCGGATCAAGCTGGCCTGGTTCCTGCTGCACGTCGCGCGGTACCTGCCTGCCCTGATCTACTCGACCGATCCGAAGTGGGGCACCGAGGCCGTGGAGAATCACCGGTTGCTGATCGACGCGCTGCGCCGGCGGGACACCGCGGCCGCGGTGGAGCTCAACGCGAATCAGTTCACCGACGCCGCCCAGCGGCTCATCGCCCGCCTGAACGACATCGGGATGTGGGACTGACGCAGTTTGGCCCGGGCTCGGGGCTTCCGCGTGTCGGCACCCCTCTACTGGCGTGTCGCGGCGCGAAATGGATGTCCGACCTGCCCGGCTATCAGCGACAATCCAGCGACTATCGCCTCATGGACATCGCCAGCATCATCTGCCACAGATGCGATCTACACTCCCGCCACTTGGGGCTGATTAGGCCTCATTTGTAACGGATTTCGGGTTGCCCACCTGTCAGCGACAGAGTCGCTGACAGTCGGGCACGAGACGGGTGAGGCTGACGAGTCCATCGGTACTGGACGGGCAAAAGCGTTCAGCGACAATGGGTTAGGCGTGACCCATGGTGCCCCAGTGGCGATTGTCGCTGGATTGTCGCTAGTAGGCGGGCACATCGGATATCCCGACGAATCCTGTGATCAGTGTGCATGTCAGACCCTCTTGGCACCGTGACGCCATGGCGGACAAACTCCTCCTGCGCGGCACCAACCTCCGCTACGTGCTGACCATGCAGCTGCTGCAGAACGGCCCACAATCGGTGGCCGATCTGGTCGACGCGCTCGAAGACCAGGGATTCACGACCCGCGGGCGCCCGTCCAAGGCGATCTCCGACGCCTTGCGGTGGGAGATGAACCACGGCCGGGTCTATCGGGTCAGACATGGCCGATACCGACCGGCCGAGATGCCACGGGCCACCGAGTACCGCATCCGCAATCGCGTACTGGAGCTGCGGGCGGCAGCCGCCGACCGCGCGGCCTAGGCAGACAGCTGCTGCACCCGGTTGACGAGGGCGTTGGCCAGGTGGTCCAGCGTGTCGCCGATGAGCTTCTTGACCATCATGGCCGGGACCGGCAGCTTGACCTCCACCTCGAGATCGACCTGGAGGAGCGTGTTGCCCGGCCCGAGCGGCACGACCGAGAACCTCTGCTCCTGCTTGGTGAAGTGGTCGCCCTGCTGCAACACGGTGAAGATCTGGTTCTCCGCGGGGTAGTAGACCGCGTTGATGAAGGTGCCCGACTGACCCTGGATCTCGACGTCCAGGCGCAACTGGCTGGGCCGGCCGTCGTCGTAGCGGGCCAGAATCCAGCAGCCCTTGATCTCGGGGTTCCACTGCGGGTAGGCCTCGAAATCACCGACGATCGCCATGATCTTCTCGGCAGGGGCATCAACCTCGACGGTCTTGCTCACGAGTGGCATCCGGCGAGCATATCGACTGCAGCAGGGCGCGGATCACGTCGGGAATCGGTACCGGCCGGCGCGTGGTCCGGTCCACGTACACGTGCACCCAATGACCGACCGCCGCCACCGGGCCATCGGGCTCGAACAATCCGAGCCGGTAGGTGACACTGCTGTTGCCCAATCGAGCGACCGACAGGCCGACCAGCAACGGATCGGGGAACTTCAACTCCGCAAAGTATCGGCAGCCGGACTCGGCGACCACACCGAGCCACGGCGCCGTGATCGGATCGACGTCACAGTTGGTGTTGATCCAGGCGTTGATCGCGGTGTCGAACAGCTCGTAGTACACCGCGTTGTTGAGGTGGCCGAACATGTCGTTGTCGGTCCATCGGGTCAGGACCGGCCAGTGCAGCGGAAAGTCTGCGCGGGTCAATTCGGCTCCGTCGGTCATTCCCGAAGTCTGACAGGCTGGTCACCATGAAGATCCGCGGAGCCGTCCTCGAGCACATCGGTCAGTCCCGCCCGTACGCCGCATCGCAACCCATCCGGGTCTGCGACCTCGATCTCGCCGAACCGGGCCCGGGCGAACTGCTGGTGCGCATCGAGGCCGCCGGGTTGTGCCACTCCGATCTGTCGGTGGTCGACGGCAACCGGGTACGCCCCGTGCCGATGCTGCTGGGCCATGAGGCCGCGGGAATCGTCGAGGCCGGGGACAGCGATCTGCCGGCGGGCCAGCGGGTGGTGATGACGTTCCTGCCGCGCTGCGGGCAGTGCCCCGCGTGTGCCACCGACGGCCTGACGCCGTGTGCTCCCGGATCGGCGGCCAACGGTGCCGGCACGTTGATGAACGGCGACATCCGGCTCACCCGCGACGGCCGGCCGGTGTTCCATCACCTCGGAGTGTCCGGTTTCGCCACGCACGCTGTCGTGGACCGCCGCTCGGTGGTGCCGGTGCCCGACGACGTTCCAGCCGTCGTGGCGTCCCTGTTGGGCTGCGCAGTGCTCACCGGCGGCGGTGCCGTGCTCAACGTCGGGACGCCGCGGCCCGGCCAGACGGTCGCCGTCGTCGGTCTCGGCGGCGTCGGGATGGCCGCGGCCCTGACCGCACTGGCCCACGACGACGTGCGCGTCATCGGCGTCGACCAACTCCCCGACAAACTCGCCAAGGCACGCGAGCTCGGTGTGCACGAGACATACACCCCCGAGCAAGCCGATGGCCTCAAGGCCGACGTCGTCATCGAAGCCGCCGGCCACCCCGCCGCACTCGAAACCTCCATCGCGCTCACGGGGCCCGGCGGACGCACGATCACGGTGGGCCTGCCCCGCCCTGATGCCCGAATCTCGGTGTCGCCGTTGGGATTCGTGGCCGAGGGAAGGTCGCTTATCGGCAGCTACCTCGGTTCAGCCGTGCCGGCCCGCGATATCCCGCGGTTCGTCGAGCTCTGGCGGGCCGGCCGGTTACCCGTCGAACAGCTGGTGTCCTCCACCATCGCGCTCGACCAGATCAACACCGGCATGGACGAACTGGCTGACGGGCGAGCCGTGCGCCAGATCATCGAGTTCGACTAGAACCAGCCATCACGCATCTCGAGCGTCGTGCGGTCCAGGCTCTCGAGCAGCTCCAATTGCGGTGCGGTCTTGGGCAGCTCGTAACGGAAGAAGTACCGGGCGGCCTGTCGCTTGCCGTCATAGAAGTCGCCGGTGCGGCCTTCGGCGGCCAGCAACTGCTCCAGCCAGATCCACGCCACCACGATGTGCCCGAATGCCTCGAGGTACACCGCGCTGTTGGCCATCGCGGCCTCGACGTCGCCGGAAGCGAACATCGCACCGGTAACCGCGACCAGCCGCTGCCAGGCGGCATCCAGCTGTGAGGCCAGATCAGGGGCCGTACCCGAAGCCGCGGCTGCGCCTTGATTGCCAGCCGCCGCGACTGTCGCCGAGATCCGCTCCCCCAGAGCCGCCAGGCCGGCTCCACCGTTCTGGGTGACCTTGCGGCCCAACAGGTCCAGGCTCTGGATACCGTGAGTGCCCTCGTGGATCGGGTTGAGCCGGTTGTCGCGGTAGTGCTGCTCGACGTCGTACTCACGGGTGTAGCCGTAGCCGCCGTGCACCTGGATCGCCAGACTGTTGGCCTCAAGGCACCACTGGGACGGCCAGCTCTTGGCGATCGGCGTGAGGATGTCGAGGACCGCGGTGTCCTCGGTGTCGACCAGTTTGGCGCAGTAGAGCGCGAGCGCCAGCCCACCCTCGACATAGGCTTTCTGCGCCAACAGCATTCGCTTGACGTCGGCGTGCTCGATGATCGGCACCTGCGGGGTCGACGGATCCTTGACACCCAGTGGCCGGCCCTGCGGGCGCTCTCGCGCGTATTCCAGCGACTTGAGGTAGCCGGTATAGCCGAGCGCGACGGCACCCATGCCGACCCCCAGGCGCGCCTCGTTCATCATGTGGAACATGTAGACGATCCCGCTGTGTGGCTCTCCGACGAGGTAGCCGACCGCGCCGTCGAAATTCAGCACGGTGTTGGTGATGCCGCGTTGGCCCATCTTGTGATTCAGTCCGGAGATGGCCACGCCGTTGCGGGTTCCGTCGGCGAGGTACTTCGGGACGATGAACAACGAAATGCCCTTGGTGCCGGCCGGCGCTCCGGGAATCTTGGCCAACACGAGGTTGACGATGTTCTCGGTCATCTCGTGCTCGGCGCCCGAAATCCACATCTTCGAACCGAACAACCGATAGCTGCCGTCAGACTGCGGTTCGGCACGCGTGGTGATGTCGGCCAGCGACGATCCGGCCTGGGCCTCCGACAGCGCCATCGTGCCCGAAAACCGGCCCGCGAGCATGGGTTTGACGAACGTCTCGATCTGCTCGGCCGAGCCGAAACGGGCCAGCAGGTTGGCGTTGGCGATGGTCAGCATCAGGTAACCCGACGTCGACACGTTCGCCGCGGAGATCCACGCGAACGCCGCCTGCGCGACGGTGGCAGGCAGTTGCGCGCCGCCGATTTCGGCATCCATTCCCATGGCGATCAGGTCAGCGGCCGCGAACGCGTCCCACGCCTGCTTCACCTCGGGGATCAGCGTGACGGCCTGCCCGTCAAAGGTCGGCTCCTCGGCGTCGCTCAGTTTGTTGTGGGGCGCGAAGTAGCGGGTCGCGAGTTGCTCGCACAGGTCCAGCACGCCGTCGAAGGTCTCGCGGGAGTGCTCGGCGAATCGGTCGAGTGTCGTGAGCTTTTCGACGTCCAGCCACTCGTAGAGCAGAAAATCCAGGTCTCGGCGGGAGAGGATCGTCGACTTCATGCGGCCAGGTTAATCCGCGGCAGGTGGCTCGGGCAGCGACATCCGGGCCAGCCGTCGCGGATCGACGATCGACACGATCCCGACCAGTCGGCCGTCGTCGACGGTGCACGCCATCAGGCCGAGCGGGCGGCCGGTGGGCCCCCACGCCAAGATTCCCGGTTCGCCGTTGACGGACACGCGCCGGGCCACGACGCGGGTTCCGTGGCCGCGCCGGACCGCACTGACGATGCCGTCCGTCCCGGTGCCGACGGTCACACCGGTGGCCGTGTACCGCTGCCAGGTGATGTCGGGATCGAGCACCCGCAGCAGTGCATCGAAGTCGCCGTCGCGGGCAGCGGCCAGGAAGGCGTCGACGACCTCACGTTGCTCCTGCTTGCGGCGCCGGTCCCCGGTGGGCGGCGGCACGTCCTGGACCTTCCGGCGCGCACGGCTGGCCATCATCTTGACGGCGTCGCCCGACCTGTCGAGGATCTGGCCGATCTCGGCGAAAGGCACGGCGAACATGTCGTGCAGGACGAACGCGAGGCGTTCATCAGGGCGCAGCGATCCCAGCACCACGAGCATCGCCAGGCCGACCGAGTCCGCGAGCACCGCCGCGTCCTCCGGGGAGTCGACGTCCTCGGTGACGACGAGTTCGGGAAGGTCGGCGGCGGGAGCCACCTCGGCGCGACTGCTGCGCGCACGGAGCATGTCGATGCAGATGCGTCCCACCACCGTCGTCAGCCAGCCGGCGGCGTTCTCCACCGACTCCGCGTCCTGACGGGACAGCCTTAGCCACGCCTCCTGAACGGCATCCTCGGCATCGGCCCGGGAGCCCAGGACGCGGTGGGCTACCGCGAGCAGCCGCGGGCGTTGTTGCTCGAATGTCGCTGCCAGTGATGCCTCGGGCGTCATCTGTTACCTCTCATCGCGCGGATCCGTCATAGAGGTGACGAGTCGGCACAGACCGACGTAACCACGAACGGAGCGAGGAATGAACACCACCCTCTGGATCATCACGATCGTCGCGGCGGCGGCCTACGCCGCCGGCGGGACCAGCCTGCTGCTGGCGTCGCGGGAGAAGTACCGGTCGATGGGCAAGACCCAGTATTGGGTCGACGACTTCGGCGACGGCCACCTCAAGGCGATCGGGGCCATCAAACTGGTCGGTGCCATCGGTCTGATTCTCCCCGTGGCCTCGGGGATCGCGCCGGTGCTGACCCCGGTGGCCGCGTGCGGCCTGGCACTGTTCATGGCCGGTGCGGCCACGACCAGATTCCGTCGCAGCGAGTGGCTCTACATGGCCGGCGACATCGTCTACCTCGGCGTGTTCGTTTTCCTGGCCTGGGGCTGGTTCACCCTGCCCGTCACCTGATGGTGCTCACACCGCCGTCGACCGGGATGACCGCGCCGGTGATGTAGGCGCTGGCCCGGCTAGCCAGGAACACCGAGATGCCGGCGACGTCGTCGGGCCGGCCGATGCGACCGAGGGGCAGATGGCCACCTACTTCATCCACGCCGGCCCGCAGCAGCTCCTTGGTCATCCGCGATTCGAACAATCCCGGGGCGATGGCATTGACGAGGATCTTCGGGGCGAGCTCGCCGGCAAGGTGTTTGGTCAGCATGTGCACGGCGGCCTTGCTGGCGCTATAGGAGAAGTTGTCGCGGCCCTTCTCGGGCGCGACGATGCCGTCGATGCTGCCGGTGTTGATCACGCGGGCCGGATCATCCTCGGTGGCAGCGGCATTCAGCAACGGGGTGAGCGCGCGGGTCAGCAGGAACACGCCTTTGACGTTGACGTCATAGACCTTGTCGAATCCGGATTCGGGGAAGTCGTCGTACGGCGCACCCCACGCCGCACCCGCGTTGTTGAACAGAGCGTGGATCGCATCCTCACGTCCCGTGACGGCCGCGGTGAGGGCGGCGACACCTTCGGCGGTCCCGAGATCGGCAGGCACCGCCGACACCCGGCCCAATGAGCTCAGCGCTTCCACCGCCGCGTTGAGCTCGGCCTCCTTGCGGCTGGAGAGATACACCGAGGCCCCGGCCTGCAGCAGGCCCCGGGCCATCATCAGGCCGATGCCGCGGCCGCCGCCGGTGACGACGGCGACCTTGCCGTCCAATCGGAACAGATCAGTCATGGTTTAGGCCTTCTGGTCGATCTCGACACCGAGCGGGGATTCGTTGCGGACCACTTCGTCGCGGATCAGGCCGCGCAGCAGCGCGGTGCTGAACTCGACGGCGATCTCCTGGGCGGTCCGCCTGCCGTGCGGTCGCAACCAGCGGTAGGAGCCCAGCGTCATCCCGATGTAGCCGAGGGCCAGGACATGCGAATCGCAGTCGTAGAACTCACCGCTGGCGATGCCTCGGTCGATCACGTCGCGGACGTGCTCGTAGACCTGGGTCTCGGCGTGCCGGATGTAGGCCACCTGCTCTTCGGTGAACCACTCCGCGATGTAGGGGCCTTCCTGGAAGTACACGGCTGCGCGCTCCAGGTCGTTGGCGATGCCGACGAGCAGCCGCCGGGTGAAGTTGTAGATGGTTTCGCGGGCCGAGGCGGTGGGGTCGTCATGCAGGGCCTCGACGGTGAAGTCCGCGGTGCTCTTGTAGATGTCGTAGAGGATCAGCGACTTGCTCGAGTAGTAGTGATAGACGGTGGCCTTGTTGAGCCCGACAGCCTCGGCGACGTCGTCCATGCGGGTGCCGTGATAGCCGCGGGCGGCGAACAGTTTGGCCGCGACAGTCAGCAGCTCATCGCGGCGGGACGTCCCGTTGGCGGCCGCGCCTCCGCGCCCCCGGCCGCCCTCTGCATCGGATGACATAGCACACTCACTATCAGCATCGCCCGGACCTTGCCCAGGAAATCAATCAACTAGATGGTTGAACAGTGTAGGCAATTCCGTTCGCGGCCCTGTTCCGGCCTTGCCTACTGCGTCTAGACTCCGGGCATGGATCCGAATCCTGACTACGACCTCAGCGACGAGAGCGACTTCTTCTTTCCGTGGCTGGCCTGGGGTCTGCGCGGCGTCTACCCGCCGCCCGCTTATCCCCCGGTGTGATCAGGACTGTTCGTCAGTCTTCGCAGTCCTTGCGCGCTGGTGATGCCGGCGCGCCTTCATGCGGTTTCCGCAGGTAGCCATCGAACACCAGCGTGCGGTGTTCGGCTTGCTGCGATCCATCAAGAACAGCCGGCAGTCCGGGTTCGCACACGCGCGTAGTCGCCCAGGGCTTGTGGCCCGCAACGCATCCCACGCCAAGATGGCCCGCAGGGCTCCGCGCCGCGCGCCATCGGCATCGAGTTCCCAGTTCAAACCGTGCTGCGTGGCGTGTGCCCGCAGTACCGCCTCCTCGAGAAACGGCTCGAGCACTGTCGCCGTCTCGGTTCCGCGCACCACGGCCTGAAGCACATTCCGGGCGCCGACCAGTTCGGCCAGTTCGGCTTCGGCCACATCGTGCTTCAACAGCCATGCCCGCGCCTGCAGCGGATCCGCCAGCACGTCGCGCTGTCTTCCGTCGACCACAGGCGTGGTGTTGAGCAGATCGACCAGCAAGACCTCGTCGTGCCGGCCCACCTCCATCAGCGCCATATCTAACCTCCAAATACCTATTGACAGGTTATGCGCCCGGGCGTTAGATGTCACTAACCGCTTAAATCAGTTTAAGGAGTTAGCCATGATCGTTCACCACCGCTACGCCACCGTCGAAGGGCAGCGACTGTTCTACCGCGAGGCCGGCGCACCTGACGCACCGGCGATCGTGCTGCTACACGGGTTTCCGACGAGCTCATTCATGTTCCGCGACCTCATCCCCCGACTGGCCGAGCACTACCACGTCATCGCGCCCGACCACCTGGGGTACGGCCACTCCGACGCGCCGGCCGCCCACGAATTCGACTACACCTTCGACGCCGTGGCCGACCTCACCGACGGCCTGCTGAACCACCTCGCGGTGTCGCGCTACGCGATCTACGTTCAGGACTACGGCGCCCCGATCGGCTGGCGGCTGGCCCTGCGGCATCCCGAGGCCATCACCGCGATCGTCACGCAGAACGGCAACGGCTATGACGAAGGTTTCGTCGAGAGCTTCTGGAACGGAGTGTGGGCCTACCAGCGCGAGCAGACCCCCGAGACCGAGGCGGGCGTGCGGACCGCGTTGAGCATCGACGGCATCAAGTGGCAGTACCTGACCGGAGTTTCCGACGAGAGCCTGGTCAACCCCGACACCTGGGTGCACGACGCGGCGATGCTCGCCCGGCCGGGCAATGATCTGGTGCAGCTCAAGCTGTTCCGCGACTACGCCACCAACGCCCCGCTGTATCCCACGCTGCACGAATACCTGCGCACCAGTGGGGTCCCTGTGCTGGCCGTGTGGGGTGCCGGAGATCCGATCTTCGGGCCCGACGGGGCACGGGCCTTTGGCAAGGACGCCGTCGACGCCGAGATCCACCTGCTCGACGGCGGACACTTCCTGTTGGAGACTCACGGCGACGAGGTCGCGAACCTGATCGACAGCTTCCTCCAGCGACGGGTCAGCTGATGAGACCCGGCGTGCTGGTGTTCGACGTCAACGAGACCCTCATCGACATCGAGTCCCTGCAACCACATTTCGAGCGGATGTTCAGCGACTCGCAGGTCCTGCGCGAATGGTTCAACCAACTCGTGATGTACTCCATGGCCATCACGGTATCGGGGCGGTACACCGATTTCTTCACACTCGGCCAGGCTGTGCTGCGGATGACGGCCGATACCGATGCCGCCGACGGACTGCAGCGTCTCCGTGACAACGGCTATCGCCTTGTCACCCTGACAAATTCACCACACAGCGACAACCCCACGCCCTTGGATCACGCGGGGCTGGCGGGCTATTTCGAGCATCAGTTCACAGTCGGCACCCAGCGCGCCTTCAAGCCGGCTCCGTCGCTGTACACCGGCGTGGCCGACCAGCTGGGTGTGGCGCCGTCCGACTGCATGATGGTGGCCGCCCACATGTGGGACACGCTGGGCGCCCAGGCCGCCGGATTCAGCGGAGCACTCATCACCCGCCCCTGCAACGCTGTGTTGCGAGCACCCGACGTGCCCGAACCCACTGTCGTCGCATCAGATCTGTTACAGCTCAACGACATACTGGAGAAACTCTCATGACCACACAGATGCGCGCGATCGTTCTTGACGGGTTCGGTGGGCTGAACCACCTCGTCTACACCGACATCCCCAAGCCCGAACCCAGCGCCGGAGAGGTCGTCATCCAGATCAAGGCCTTCGGTATCAATCACGCCGAGATGCACATGCGGCGCGGGGAATGGGCCGAGGCGGCCGAGGTCAGCGGTATCGAGTGCGTCGGCATCGTCGACTCGTGCCCGGGCGGCGAGTTCCAGGTCGGCGCCAAGGTCGCCGCGCTCATGGGTGGGTTGGGCAGGACCATCAACGGCAGCTACGCCGAGTACACCCGGGTACGTGCCGCGAACGTCGCGCTCATCGACGCCGACTTGCCGTGGGACCAGCTGGCCGCCCTACCCGAAACCTATGCGACGGCGTGGACCTGCCTGTTCCGCAACCTCGACCTGCAACCTGGCCAGACCCTGGTGATCCGCGGCGCCACATCGTCGTTCGGCCAGGCGGCTGTCAAGCTCGCCGTCAATGCGGGCGCACACGTCATCGCCACCACGCGCAGTCGCGAGCGTTTCGCGCTACTCGAAGGACTCGGCGTCGCCCGCGCCGAGCAAGAAGTGCCCGATCTCAGCGCACACCTCGCCGAGTCCGGAAACATCGACGCCGTGCTCGACCTCGTCGGCAACAGCACGATCCTCGACTCGCTCGACATACTGCGGCGCGGCGGAACCGCCTGCCTGGCAGGCTGGTTGGGCGGCCTCGACCCGATCCCCGACTTCAACCCGCTGCTGCAGATGGCCAGCGGTGTCAATCTGACGTTCTTCGGCAGCTTCGTGTTCGGCTCACCCGGGTTCCCGCTGTCAGATGTGCCGTTGGGCGACATCGCCCGCCACGTCGCCGACGGCACGTTGGAGGCCGCGCCGTCGCGGGTGTTCACCTTCGATCAGATCCGCGAAGCGCATGAGGTCATGGAGTCGGGCACGGCGGGTGGAAAGATGGTGGTGGTCGTCTGAACACTCAGCTCCGCCGAAAGTGACGCCATGGTGGTTGCCCGTGCCGGTTTACGACCACGGCGTCACTTTCGTTGCATGGCCGGGGTTCAGGCCGCCGAGCTTGGCAGCGCCCGGATCGCGTAGCGGGCACTGAGCAGGACCAGCGTGGTGGTGACGACGAACAATGGCCAGCCCATCGCCAGCCGCGCCACCGCGAGCAGTCCGTCCTGACCCGTGTCGTAGAGATAGTTCTGCACCAGGAACCGCGACCAGGACACGGTCGCCAAGACCGCGGTGACGGCGTTGAAGACCAGCCGCACCCCGGGAACCTGACGCCAGGTGCCGTCACGGCCGGTGGCCCAAGCCCAGATGACGCCGACAAGAGGACGTCTGACGAGGATCGAGACGGTCATCGCGACGGCCGAGGCCAGGGATATCCAGATACCCGGGAGAAAGAAGTCTTTGGCTTGACCGGTTGCGAGGGCCAGCAGCGCACAGGCCGCCACCCCGACGAACCCCCACAGCGCGGGCCGGACCGATTCGCGGCGCAGTAGCTGCCAGGCGAGCACGGCCGCGGCGGTCACCAACGCGGCGATGATTGCGGGCACCCGCCCCGACAGGGCCGAGACGGTCGCGTACACGGTCACCGGCAAAGCCGAATAGACCATCCCGCTCACACCGCCGACGCGCGCCATCAATCCATCGAGTGGGGAATCCTTCATGGGATGTGGGCCTCGCGTTCAAGATCCGGCAGGACCCTACCGAGAGTACCCAGCTCAGCAGACCAGCCCCGCCGGAGGGAATGACCACCACAACGATCCCGCGGTGCTTGGATGGATCTTCGTGAGGCAAGTGCAGGGACGGGTGTGGCGCTCCGGCAAGCCGGTTGACGGCTTCACGTTCGCGAGCATCTCGGACTGTCTGACCGACGAGAACACCTTGGTGTGGGCCGACATCTACGATCCCGACCACGAGGCGCTTCGCGAGTTGGCCGGAGAACTCGGGCTCAACATGTGGGCCGTCGAAGATGCCGTCGCCCCCAAGGAACGCACCAAAACCTCTGTGTACCAAACACATACGTTCTTCACCGTGTACGCGGTCGACACCTGTGTGCCCGGCGAGGACGCACCACCCGACACCTCGCTGCTGGTGAAACACCGCATCTCGGCCTTCGTCCTGCCGCGGGGCCTGATCACCGTGCGGTTGCCCAGCGTCAACGGTGCGGCCACCGAATTCGACATCGACGAGGTATCCCGACGCTTCGATGACCTGGGTGGCCAGCGGTACGGCGTCGGCGCGCTGGTGCACGGTCTGCTCGACGTCGTGGTGGACGGGCACTTCGAGGCCGTCGAGGCACTCGACGACGCCATCGAATCCCTCGAGGACGAGTTGTTCGCCGACAGCGCCCCGCGGCGCGGGCTGCAACGGCGCACCTTTCAGCTGCGCAAGGACCTGGTCGAGCTGCGCCGGGTGGTACTGCCGATGCGTGAGGTCGTCAGCACCATCCAGCACCGCAGGCTCGACTCGTCAACGGAACCCGCGCTCGATCCACTTTATGCCGACCTGTACGACCATGTGCTGCGTGCCTCGGAGTGGACCGAATCCCTGCGCGACATGATCACCACGGTGTTCGAGACCAACCTGTCCCTGCAGGACGCGCGGCTCAACACGGTGATGAAGAAACTCAGCGGCTGGGCCGCGATCATCGCGGTGCCGACCGCGATCACGGGCTTCTACGGCCAGAACGTCATGTACCCCGGGATCAACACTGTCGTGGGCTTCATCGCCAGCAGCATTTTGATTGTTGTGCTCGTGATCCTGTTGTATGTGATGTTCAAACGCCGGGACTGGCTGTAACCCGAGCTGGGCCGTTGATCACATCCCCCAAAAGGGGCATGGGCGTTATGTGAACACAAATGCGACACTCTTCCAGGCTGAACTAAGAGGCCTACCAGAAAGAAACGGAGCGGAGTCGATGCTCATCGGGATCCCGCGTGAGTCCCTACCTGGGGAAACACGCGTCGCCGCCACACCGCAAACAGTCGGGCAGATCATCAAGCTCGGGTACGCGGTAGTCGTAGAAAGCGGCGCCGGTGCTGCCTCGAGCTTCTCCGACTCCGCCTACGTAGAGGCCGGTGCCGAGATCGGCACTCCGTGGGACGCCGACGTCGTACTCAAGGTCAACGCGCCCGATGATTCCGAGATCGGCAAGCTGCGCGACGGAGCGACGCTAGTGAGCTTGATCTCACCCGCACTCAAGCCCGAACTCGTCGAGAAGCTGTCCACCCGGCCCATCACGGTGCTCGCGATGGACGCGGTGCCGCGCATCTCACGCGCCCAGTCCCTCGACGTGCTGTCCTCGATGGCCAACATCGCCGGCTACCGCGCCGTGGTCGAGGCCGCCCACAGCTTCGGCCGGTTCTTCACCGGTCAGGTCACCGCAGCGGGCAAGGTGCCCCCGGCCAAGGTGCTGGTGGTCGGTGCCGGTGTGGCCGGCCTGGCCGCCATCGGCGCTGCCGGCAGCCTGGGTGCGATCGTGCGGGCCACCGACCCGCGCCCCGAGGTGGCCGATCAGGTCGCCTCGCTGGGCGGCGAGTACCTGTCCGTCGCCAACGAGGCCGCCGAAGTCTCGGCCACCGGCTATGCCAAAGAGATGGACGACGACTACAAGGCCCGCGAGGCGCAGCTGTACGCCGAGCAGTGCAAGGACGTCGACATCATCATCACGACCGCGCTGATCCCGGGTAGGCCCGCACCGCGCATCATCACCGCCGAGATGGTCGCCTCCATGAAGTCCGGCAGCGTCATCGTCGACATGGCCGCGGCCAACGGCGGCAACGTCGAGGGCACCGTCAAGGACCAGGCGATCGTCACCGACAACGGCGTCACGATCATCGGCTACACCGACCTGGCCGGCCGCCTGCCCGCGCAGGCCTCCCAGCTGTACGGCACCAACCTGGTGAACCTGCTCAAGCTGCTCACCCCGGAGAAGGACGGCAAGGTCGTCCTCGATTGGGACGACGTCGTGCAGCGCTCGATGACCGTGGTGCGCGACGGCGAGACCACCTGGCCCCCGCCGCCGGTTCAGGTGTCGGCCGCCCCGGCTGCCCAGCCCGCTGCGGCGGCCGCGCCGGCAGCCAAGGAAGAGAAACAGCCGATGTCGACCGGACGCCGGCTGGGCATCACGTTCGCCGCGGCGGCCGCGATCTTCGCCCTGATCGCGATCTCGCCGGCAGCGCTACAGGTCCACCTGACGGTGTTCGCGCTGGCGATCGTGATCGGCTACTACGTGATCGGCAATGTGCACCATGCGCTGCACACCCCGCTGATGTCGGTGACCAATGCGATCTCCGGAATCATCGTGGTGGGCGCCCTGCTGCAGATCGGCCACGGCAACGCGCTGGTGACCGCGATCGCTACCTGCGCCATCCTGCTGGCCAGCATCAACGTGTTCGGCGGCTTCGCGGTGACGCGTCGCATGCTCGCGATGTTCTCCCGCAGCTAGAACCTGCGTGCCCACAAAGACTTTGGAATGGATTCCATGTTCACCCTAGAAAACGTTGCCACGGCCACCTACGTTGTCGCGGCCCTGCTGTTCATCCTGGCTCTGGCCGGACTGTCCAAACACGAAACCTCGCGAGCCGGAAATACTTTCGGCATCACCGGCATGGCGGTCGCCCTCATCGCCACCATCGCCCTGGCCGTCGAGCGAAAGATCGAGCCGATGGGCCTGGCCCTGCTGATCGGTGCGATGATCGTCGGCGCCGCGATCGGCCTGTGGCGCGCCAAGGTCGTCGAGATGACCGGCATGCCCGAGCTGATCGCACTGCTGCACTCCTTCGTGGGTCTGGCGGCCGTGCTGGTCGGCTGGAACGGTTACCTGCACGTCGAGAACAACCTCGGCGGCGAGGAAGCCGTCAAGCTCGTCGGCGAGAAGATGCTCGGCATCCACTCGGCCGAGGTGTTCATCGGTGTGTTCATCGGTGCCGTCACCTTCACCGGCTCGGTCGTGGCCAACCTCAAGCTGTCGGCCCGCATGAAGTCCGCGCCGCTCATGCTGCCCGGCAAGAACTTCCTCAACGTCGGCGCGCTGGTCGTCTTCGCCGCACTGACCGTGTGGTTCGTCATCGAGCCGCACCTGTGGCTGCTCATCGTCGTCACCGTGCTCGCGCTGCTGCTCGGCTGGCACCTGGTGGCCTCGATCGGCGGCGGCGACATGCCCGTCGTGGTGTCGATGCTCAACAGCTACTCGGGTTGGGCCGCGGCCGCATCCGGCTTCCTGCTCGGCAACGACCTGCTGATCATCACCGGCGCCCTCGTCGGCTCCTCCGGTGCCTACCTGTCCTACATCATGTGCAAGGCCATGAACCGGTCGTTCATCTCCGTGATCGCCGGTGGCTTCGGCATCGAGGCCGGACCGGCCGAAGACAAGGACTACGGCGAGCACCGCGAGATCAACGCCGAAGGTGTGGCCGAGATGCTCGCCTACGCCGACTCGGTGATCATCACGCCGGGCTACGGCATGGCCGTGGCCCAGGCCCAGTACGGTGTCGCCGACCTGACCCGCAAGCTGCGTGAGCGCGGCGTCAACGTCCGCTTCGGCATCCACCCGGTCGCCGGCCGCCTTCCTGGCCACATGAACGTGCTGCTGGCCGAGGCCAAGGTGCCCTACGACATCGTGCTCGAGATGGACGAGATCAACGACGACTTCGACGGCACCTCCGTCGTGCTCGTGATCGGCGCCAACGACACCGTCAACCCGGCCGCCGCCGAGGATCCGGGCAGCCCGATCGCCGGCATGCCGGTGCTCACGGTGTGGAACGCCGACCACGTCATCGTGTTCAAGCGCTCCATGGCCTCGGGTTACGCCGGTGTGCAGAACCCGCTGTTCTTCCGCGAGAACACCCAGATGCTGTTCGGCGACGCCCGTGACCGCGTCAACGACATCCTCGCGGCCCTGCCCGTGGCGGAGCACGTGTAACCCGCTCTGCCACGCAGACGTGAAGCCCCCTTTTCTTCGGAAATAGGGGGCTTTCGCGTCTGATCACAAGGAGGTTCTCATGAAAATAGTTGTCCCACAGTGGATGCAGCCGCTGTACGACGCTCATCACTTCGCACCCGCGGTAATCGACGGCGATCACTTGCGCTGTTCGGGGATGATCGGGATGCGTCCCGACCTGAGCGTGGCCGAAGAGCCACGGGAACAGTTCACGCAGGCCTTCGAGAACCTGCGCGGGTTGCTTTCCGAGACCGGACTGACCTTCGCCGATGTCGTCGACATCACCAGCTATCACGTTGGCCTGCAGCAGCATGTGCAGACTTTCAGTGACGTCAAGGACGAGTTCGTGGCCGCGCCCTATCCGGCCTGGACCGCCGTCGGGGTCACCGAGCTGGCCATGCCGGGCGCGCTGGTGGAGATCCAGATCATCGCCCGGATGCGTTGAACGCCAACCGCTCCGACGCACTCACCCTCAGGTGAGCGGGTCGGAGCGGTCGGCTTACCGAGCTGTTCACGGATTACATGTTGGCCCGGTCCTCGTCGATCCGGTCCTGATCGTTGACACTCAGCACGTCGCCGTCGACGTCCGACGTGATGTACCCGGTCATCGTCCGCTGCAGCTTGTTGATGGTGGCGTCAGCCTGGAGATAGCCGGTGTGCTCACCCGTCACCGCAATGTCGGCCACGTAGCGAATGTTCGACTGGCTGGCAGTCGTATCTGTTGATTCCGTGCCGTTGAGGATCATCCCCTGCTCGTTGACATAGTCGGTGTAGGTGACGGTGCGGACGATGTGACCGGTCGTCGGATCGGTTGTCTCACTGACCACTGCGGTGCCGCCGCCGGCGCCGGCATAGGTACCGGTGGGAGGCAGCGGGGCCGCGCTCGGGACGTAGGTCTTGAGTTCGGGTGCCCACGTCGGATCGGGGGTGGTTCGATCCTCGTCCGCCAGGCCGACACTGGTGGTGTAGTTCAGTTTGGCGATCACCAGTCGGGTGTCTGTTTCATCGTTCTCGCTGGCTTCCCAGAATGCCACCGCATCGCCGGTGTCATTCCAGCTCGCCATGCTTCGGGCGGTGTATCCGTCGCCGTCGACGAACACCGGAATCCCGTACTCGCCCTTGAGGTCGTCCTCGATGGCGATGACCCATTCCTGGTTCGTGATATTTGTCGAGTCCCCGGTGCCTCGGTACGCCTCGTACACCGCGCCTTGGATGTCCGCCGGCAGGAACGCCGGCCGCACGATCCGAGACATCGGCGTCAACGCGTCATACCCACGAGTGCTGCCGACCGCGATCCACTGCTCGTTGGGCGACATGTCGATGTCCTCGTCGTAGTCGAGGTTGCCGGTCAGGCGGGTCACCTCGCCCGTCTCGAGGTCCACCACGATGTCGTCGACATTGCCGGCCTCGTATCGTCCACCGAGAATGATCACACCTTTGCCGTCAGGGGTCCATTGCTTGCCCTCACCGACCGGATAAACCACACGGGCATCGGCGATTTCATAGCCGGCCTCCGTGCGCTCCAGTTTTCCGACGATGGGCACGGCTGTGATGAGCCCTTGCGGGGTCATCTGGATCTGACTGAACAGCACATGCGTCCCGTCGGGCGAGATTCGCATCTCGCGCTGCGGATCGAGTACCCGCGCCCCGGCCGGCGGTGTGATGACCGGAACGAGCTCTTTGCCGTCAGCGGTTTCTTCGTAGACGACGTAGGAGTTCGGGCTGGTCCTGACTTGGATCATCAGCCGTCCCGAACCGTCTTGAAACGGAACGACTCTCCCCAGCCCCCCGGTAATTTCCGTGGACACGCCGCAAGTGATGCACTGTACGTCCGTGCCGTCGACACCGACCTGGTAGATCTCCTCGCGACCACCCTCGGCCGGGGTGGCCGCGAAGTAGAGGGACTGTCCATCTTCGGCGAAGCGCGGAGTGTTCGGGTTGGTGATGCCGTCCGGCAGGTCCAGGATCACCCGCTCGACGGCGGGGTTGAGCACCGTCACATCGACGTCCTTCTGGGCCGTACGCGGCTTGAACAGCGCCAGAAGGTTGATCTTGTCGCCGTCGGTAACCGACACGGTGAACGTATCAGTCTGTGCCGCTTCGTAATTGATGTCGTCGGGCGTGTAGGTGAATTGACCCGTCTCTTGGTCGATGCTGACCGTCCCGTACTTCGGCTGCTCGGTGATGGTGTAGGTCAACTCATCACCCTCGGCATCGGTCACACCGATGTTGCCGGTCACGGTCTGACCGGTCTGCACGGTCGTGGTGGGGCTGCTGACCACCGGCGCCTGGTTGAAGGCGTTCCGACGCACCCAGGCCAATGCGGCCCACATGAACGGCGTGAACGGCTCCGGTGAATCCGGCGGCGGCGCCAGGAACGGGTTGAGCACCTTGGTGACGATCCCGTTCAACACCCCGAGGACACCCTCAGCAGGATTCTGCGCCTGCACCACGGGGGTGGCCACAGCACTGGCCGTCGTGCGCACATCGCTGGTAGCAGAAGTGACGAACGCCTTGGCCTGGCCGGCGGTGGACACCACATCCAATTCGGCGATCTTCTCGGAGAGCTGCTCGGTCACCTTGTCGGCGATCTTCCCGGTGACCTGCTCCACCCGGTCGCTAACCTCCTCGGCTTTCGCCAACGACCGCTTGAGGGTGTCACCGAGCTTGACCGGCCCGGCCGGGGCCTCGGTTTTCGCTTCCGAATCCGCCACAACCTGCGATGCGCGGGGCGACGCAGCGTCGGGCAGCGAGATCTCCGGAAGTGAGAGTGTCGGCAGTGACAGCTGAGGCCTCGCCCGACCGTCATCGCGCGTGAGCACGGTCTCGCGCACCTTGTCCGGAATCGACGACAACGCATCCAGGTGCGCATCGATCGCCCCGGTCAGCCCCTCCGGCTTACCCGGCTCCTGCTGCGCCCCACCACTACTGCTGATCGTCACACCCGGCGCCAACTCCCGGGTAGACGACGTCCTACCCGACCGCTTCGCCCGAACCGGCTTCTTTCCCGGCTTCTTGACCGCATCCCTTCCGGCGCCACCCACCGACGATCCCCCCGTGTTCGACGCCCTGGTAGCCGTGGACCCGGTGGAGACCTCACCGGACGACGCACCAGCCGAACTCGACGTCGACGAGCTCGACGTCGACGACTCCGACGAGGACGAGCCGGTGGTATCCGCCGCGGCCACCCCGTAGCCCGACGCCAACGCGGCCACCAGCCACCCGGTCACCACGATGCCGCTGTAGGCACCGACCCGGCCGGTAGCGTGAAGGGCGCGTCGAGAGCCGGTCGGGATCACCGGTGCGACCCGCGGCGGGGAGGAAGAGAACTGCGGATTGATGAGCGGATTGACAACAGTCATGGCGCGGCTCCGATGCCCTAGGCCTATTTAATTTCTGTGACGAACTTAATAGCAGCATATCGTTGAGACCGTCAAGGAGGTTCTGCTGAAACGGTCAGAATCGGCGCGGCAGGAAAAGCAGGTGTTGCACCTGCTGCATCGCCAGCGCGTCGTGCACCTGCTTCGGACCGAGGGGCCACTGGCCCGGGCGGACTTGGCCGACCGGCTCGGGCTGAGCCGGCCTTCGATCACCGCCATAGTCGGCGAGTTGATCCAAGACGGAACCCTGATCGAACTCGATGCCCGCGTCGAAGGTCCGGGTTACCGCGGTCGCCCGCGCAAACTACTGGGCTGCAACCCGCAGGCACGACGGGTACTCGGGATCTGGATCGACGAACGTCGCGCACGCATCGCACTGGCCGACGCCACCGGCAACATCTCACGAGAAGACGAGACCCCTACGGCCGGTCGCACCCCGGCTTCGGTGATCCGCTCGATCACCCGGATCGGCAAGCAGATGATCGAAGGCGCCGAGGACGGTTCGGTAGCCGCTGTCGGCATCTGTATCCCTGGATTTGTGGACAGCACAAGGGGTTTCGTCGTCGAATCAAAGGCGCTCAACTGGTCCGAGGTGGAACTCGGCAAGCCAGTCTCCGAAGCGCTGGGGATCCCGACCGCCGTCCAGGACACCACCCAAGCCATGACTCTTGCCGAGACGATCGCCGGCAAGGCCAGGGAGGTGCGTTCGGCAGTGGTGCTCAACTGCGGTGGGCACGTCAACGTCGGCCTGATCATCGGCGGACGTCCGTACTCAGGGGCGACGGGCGTTGCCGGCGCGATCGGGCACATGCCGGTGCCCGGCAGCCACGCGAAATGCGCGTGCGGACGCATCGGCTGCGTCAACGCCGGCATGTCACTGCACGCCATGCAATCGGCCGCGCCACAGACCGAGGGATTGGCACTCAAGGAGATCGACCTCGACGCAGTAGCGCAAGAAACGGCCCGCAACCCACACTCCCAGAAGATCATCAGCGAAGTCATCGACCAGATGGCCCGCACGGCAATCCTCATCGAAGCGGTGCTCGATCCGGAGATCCTCATCCTGTCCGGGCTCATCACCGAGTTCGAACAACTCATCGCCGCCCTGGAAGCGCGCATCGAAGAGATCCGCCCACCAGAGCGACGCGGACGCACGACCACCGTGCGCTCACAGATCGGTCGTGACTACCGGGTTGCGGTCATCGTCGCCCTGCAGCAACTCGACCCCGACATCGCCGGGCTGCTGCACACCCCCAGCCCATGACACTCCCCGTCCGGGAAAACTAGGATGTGCAAGTATGCCTGTGGATCGCCTGCTCCCCTCCGATGAGGCGCGCGAGCTCATTGAGCTCACCCGTGACATCGCCGACAAGGTGCTCGACCCCATCGTCGATGAACACGAGAAGGCCGAGACCTACCCTGACGGCGTCTTCGCCCAGCTCGGCGCGGCCGGGCTGCTGAGCCTGCCCCAGCCCGAAGAGTGGGGTGGCGGCGGCCAGCCGTATGAGGTCTACCTGCAGGTCCTGGAGGAGATCGCGGCACGGTGGGCCGCGGTCGGGGTCGCAGTCAGCGTGCACAGTCTCTCGTCGCACCCGCTGCTGGCCTACGGCACCGAGGAGCAGAAACAACGCTGGCTACCCGCCATGCTCTCCGGTGAGCAGATCGGCGCCTACAGCCTGTCCGAACCTCAGGCCGGCTCCGACGCCGCGGCACTGAACTGCAAGGCGACCCGCGACGGCGACGACTACGTCCTCAACGGTTCCAAAGCCTGGATCACCCATGGCGGGAAGGCCGACTTCTACACCCTGTTCGCCCGCACCGGAGAAGGTTCCAAGGGCATCTCCTGCTTTCTGGTCCCCGCCGGTCTCGACGGGCTGAGCTTCGGCAAGCCCGAGGAGAAGATGGGACTGCACGCGGTGCCCACCACCTCGGCGTTCTATGACAATGCGCGCCTGGGCGCCGACCGGCTGATCGGGCAAGAGGGGCAAGGCCTGTCGATCGCGTTCTCCGCGTTGGACTCCGGCCGCCTCGGTATCGCCGCCGTCGCCGTCGGCATCGCCCAAGCCGCCCTGGACGAGGCTGTCCGCTACGCCAACGAGCGAACCACGTTCGGCCGCAAGATCGTCGACCATCAGGGGCTTGGCTTCCTGCTGGCCGACATGGCCGCCGCCGTGGTCAGCGCGCGCGCCACCTATCTGGACGCCGCCCGCCGTCGCGACCTCGGACTGCCCTACTCCACCCAGGCCAGCGTCGCCAAGCTGATCGCCACCGACGCTGCCATGAAGGTCACCACCGATGCGGTACAGGTGTTCGGCGGTGTCGGTTACACCCGCGACTTCCGGGTGGAGCGTTTCATGCGCGAAGCCAAGATCACCCAGATCTTCGAGGGCACCAATCAGATTCAGCGCCTGGTCATCTCACGGGGGCTGGGGTCTTGATGAAGTCGGTCACCGCGGCCAGGAACTGATCGGGCTGCTCGACCATCGGGGTGTGCCCCGAGCCTTTGATCACCACGGGCGGTAACCCGGCCGCGGTGTAGCGCTCGACATTCGGCGCCGTCGGGGTCAGCACGTCCTCGTCCCCCCAGACCACCAACACCGGCTTGTGCAGTGCGGCAAGCGTTTCCACGGTCGGATGCGGCCCTTCGGTCGAGTCGCACAGGCCGGTGTAGGTGAGCCGCTCCAACGAGCGGTGCGCGTAGTCGGGGACCGGGTAGTCCGCGGCGAACCCGGTCTGCAGCGACCCCTCGCTGATCGCGTCGATGCCGCGGAAGAGATCCAACGCCGGCCCGATCACCGGCCAGCACACCATCTGCCCGAGCAGCGGCATGGCGACCAGATCGTCGGCCCCCGGAGTGTCGGACACCACCACGCGCTCCACCAGGTCCGGGTACTGCCGGGCCAGCTCGGCCGAGACCGCGCCGCCCATCGAATGCCCGATCAGGACCGCGTGACGCACACCGAGTGCCACGAGCGCGTTGCGCACGGCCGCGGCCTGCGCGTCCGAGCGATAGGGGGCGCCGTCAGCCGGGGCCTCTGAGCCACCGTGGCCGACCAGATCGATTGCGATGACGCGGTGATCGCGGGCCAGCTGTCCGGCCACCCGATCCCACCATTCGACCGAGGCCGAGTACCCGTGCAGCAACACCACGGCGCGGTCGGCCGGTGGCCCGTATTCACGCACGTTCAGGTCCGGGCCGTCCAGTTCCAGCACGTGCCCACCCGCGAACGGCTCGGCCTGGCGGTGGTCCTTGTTGGCCGCCAGTTCGTTCACCAGCAACGCCACCACGGCCACCACCAGCACGCCAACGGCGATGCGCAATTTCATCCTGCGCACGCTAGTGCCGAGACGCCGCTGTTGACCAGCCGTTTTCCCCGGTGGGCGGAGTCTCAGCTAACAGCCCCATAATGGCAGGTGCAATGAACACACCTGCCCACACCGCTGACGCCCCGCGGCACCGTCTGCCGCGCCGGGGCGTGCGGGCCGCCCGCCGTGCCGCAGTCGGCCTCGTTGCGGCATCGGTGCTGGCAGGCACCGGTGCGGGATGGGTGACCTACCGCGGCGCCCTGGACGGCATCACGACGTCCAACGCACTCGACGGTGGCCCGGTCTCGTCTGGCGACACCGAGAACATCTTGATCATGGGGCTGGACAGCCGGCTCGATCAGCATGGCAACCCGCTGCCCGAGGACGTCTACCAAGCACTGCATGCCGGTGACGAGACCGTCGGCGGCTACAACGCCAACGTGCTGATCGTGGTGCACCTGCCCGGCGACGGTAGCCCGGCCACCGCGTTCTCCATCCCTCGTGACGACTACGTGGACCTGGCCGGGTGTGACGTCTCGCCGTGCAAGGGCAAGGTGAAGCAGGCCTACGGTTGGGCCTATCAGCGCGAGATGGAATCGCTGGAAGCCGACTCCGAGGATCCATCGGCGAATGAGCAGCAGGCCCGTGAGGCGGGCCGCAAGGCACAGATCGCCACCGTCCGAAACCTGCTGGGCATCCCGATCGACCATTTCGTCGAGGTCACCCTGGGCGCATTCTTCGAAATCGCCAAGACGGTGGCACCGATCACCGTGTGTCTGAACGCGGACACTGCCGATCCGTATTCGGGGGCTGACTTTCACCAGGGCGTCCAGGAGATCGACGCCGCCCAAGCGATGGCCTTCGTGCGTCAGCGTCGGGACATCAACGACGAGAATTTCACCGACCTGGACCGCACCCGCCGTCAGCAGGCGTTCATCGCCGCCCTGGTATCGGCTCTGGGCCACAGCGGAAAGCTGAACAGCCCGACGGGACTGCGCAGTCTCCTGAACGTGGTCAAACAGAATGTCGCGCTGGACGCCGGATTCGACCTGGCCAGTTTCGCCCGGCGGGCCTCCGCGCTGACGGACAAACCGCCCACGCTCTACACCCTGCCGATCAAGGAGTTCAGCCAGAACTCCTGGGGCGAGGACATCAACATCGTGGATGTGCCGACGATCCGCAAGATCGTGAACGACCTCGTCTCTCAGGACGACACCACCTCCTCGTCGAGTCCGACCAGCAAGGCCCGCAGGCTCAACGGTCACGGTGCCGTGCTCGACGTGGTCAACGCCTCCACGTACAGCGGTCTGGCCGCCCAGCTCGAAATCACCTTCGGCGCACACGGATTCACCGAGGGGCAGATCGGCGACGGCGAATCGCTGGCGGCCACCACCACGATCGACTACGGGACCGGCGCCGAGGCCGCTGCGCAATCACTGGCCGACGAACTCGGCGTGATCGCGAATGCGTCGTCCGAGGTGGTGGAGGGCACGGTGCAGCTGACCGTGGGAACCGATTTCCCCGGCGACGAGTACCTGTCCAGCGATGCGACGTCGTCGTCGGAGTCCGGGTCCGAGTCTGCGTCCGGGTCGGACTCCATATGGGATTCCAGCAGCGAGACGACCGAAGAGACCACACCCAGCACCCCGGTGACCACGGTGGCCGCCACCGCGACCGGAACCTACACCCCGGCGCCCACCGATCTCAGCCAGATGAAGGTCTCCGGCATACCCTGTGTGAAATAGCCGCGGCTACAACGTGACCAGGACCTGGGTGCCGAACCCGGGCTCCGATGAAATCGCCATCGAGCCGCCCATCGCGTCGACGCGGACCTGCAGGGAGGCCAGCCCGATGTGTCCCGCGGCCACCGATCGGGCCACCGTCGACGGGTCGAATCCCCTGCCGTCGTCGGCAACGGTCAGCACGACACGGTCACCCGACCGGTGGAGGCCGACCGAAATCGTGCTCGCGCCGGCATGTTTGTTGATGTTGGCCAGCAGCTCACGGGCCGCGCGGTACAGCAGAGCCTGACCGTCGGGATGCCCGACATCGTCCAGATCCGCGCGCACCGTCATATCGGGACGGGTTTCGTACTGGCGCAACAGTTCCCGCACCGCCGGGGTCAGCCCCAGCTGGGCCAGCACCTGTGGATGCAGGGCGGTCACCGTGGAGCGCAGCCCGGCTGCCGTCTCCTGAAGGGCGGCACGCACCCGGTCGAGTGCCGGGTCCGGAAGGCGTTCGCGGAGCTCGTCGAGCTCCAGGCGTGCGGCCAGCAAGGTTTGCAGCGGGCCGTCGTGAAGGTGTTCGGCCAGTTCGGCATTGCGCAGATCGTCGGCCCGGGTGGACTCCGACACCAGCTGGCGCCGGACCTCCATCAGCGTCCGCACCCGAGCCGAACGCCGCGCCAGGACGAACGACAACGCGGCCGATGCGACGGCCAGCCAGGCCAGGAACCCGACGTGCATGTAGACGAGGTCGGGGAGGCCGACGTTGTCATCACGCTTGGAGTACAGGATCCACACCGCCAGGTAGCCGACCGTGAGGCTGGCGCCCAGCAGTGCCGTCAGCCACGGACGATCCTGGAACGCAACGGATATGGGCAGCAGGAAGAACACCGGAAGCAACGCTGCGGTGGCCCCGCCGGACACGGCGCACAAGGCGACCAGGACCAGCACGTCGACCGCGGTGGAAGCCCATTCGGCCCACGGCGGCATGGGTCCGCGAAACACCACCACGAGCCATAGCACCGCCACCGCGGCGTAGCCGCTCAGGATCACTGCGTACAGGGCGGGCAGCCAGTGGTCGACATCCCACACCGAGACCAGCACCACGATCAGTCCGATCAGCGGTAGCCGCAACAGCGCCGAGACCCGCACGGGCTGGGTGGTGAAGAATTCGACGATGCGCCCGCCGGCCATGTCAGTCCAGCAGCCGACGGCGCATCGCCTCGGCGACGGCCGCGCCCCGATCGCTCACACCCAACTTCTCGTAGAGACGCTGTACGTGGGTCTTCACCGTGGACGGGGCCAGGAACAGCTCCTTGGCCATCGCCGGAATGGAACGGCCTTTGGCGATCAGATCGAGCACTTCGCGTTCGCGTGGGCTGAGCACCGGCACGTCGGGTTCGTTGCGACGACGGATCTCACCGGCCAGCCCGGCGGCCAGGTTCGGGTCGAGCACGTCGCGGCCCTTGGCGCACGACAGCACGGCGTTCACCAGCTCACTGCGGGTGGACTCCTTCGACAGGAACCCGGCCGCTCCCTGCTGCAGAGCGGTGTAGACGATCGCCGACTCGTCGTGCGCGGAGACCAGCAGCACCCGGGTGGGTAGCTCATCGCGGCTCACCGCGGCAGCCACCTGAGCCCCGTCCAGCTGGGGCATCCGGTAGTCCAACAGTGCGACCTGCGGCTGGTGGGTCCGGATCAATTCCAGTGCGTCGGCGCCGTTGTCGGCTTCGGCCACGACGTCGATCTCGCCGCTGGAGGTCAAGGCGCGCACCACGCCTTCGCGGAACATCGGGTGGTCATCGCCCACCACGACCCGAACCTTGCCGGCCATGCGACACAGCATGGCACAGCCCGGCCGGTGATCAGCGCGTTTAGAGTCGGCGGTATGCATCTGGACGAGCTGCAGTGGTTCGTGGTGCTTGCCGAAACCGAGCATGTCACCGACGCCGCAGCCGAACTCGGTATCAGCCAGCCCACCCTGTCGCGTGCGCTGGCCCGGTTGGAGGAGCAGGTGGGGGTACCGCTGTTCGATCGGGTGCACCGACGTCTGCGTCTGAACGCCTACGGCCACATCCTGCTGGAGCACGCCCGTCGCGGCATCGCCGAAATTCGTTCGGCCACTGAGCGAATAGCCGAGATGCGTGACCCCGATACCGGGATGGTGCGGTTGGCGTTCCTGCATTCGCAAGCCGGCTGGTTCGTGCCGGATCTGTTGCGGCGGTTCCGTGCCGAAGCGCCGTTGGTGCGCTTCGAGCTGTTCCAGGGCGCTGCCCACCAGATCGTGGAGCGCCTAGCGAACGGTGAGGCCGACCTCGCGATCACCTCGCCACGCCCGCAGGGTTTTCGCTGGCGCGGCCTGTACGTGGAGCGATTGTGTCTGGCGGTGCCACGCGAGCATCGATTCGCCCGGCGGTCCCGGATCCGGCTGGCCGACGCCGGTTCCGAGCCCTTCGTCGCTCTGGCGCCGGATTTCGGATTGCGTCAACTCACCGACGAGCTGTGGAGCGAGGCCGGGATCGCACCGCCGGTGGTCTTCGAGGCCATGGAGATCCCGACGATGGAAGGGCTGGTGGCAGCGGGCTTCGGGGTTGCCGTTGTGCCGGTGCCACGGCCCGAGCGAGCCGAGTCAGGTGCCGCGTACATCCCGCTGTCGGAGAGTTCGGCCAAACGTCAGATCGGCCTGACCTGGAGCGTGGACCGCCAGTTGCCACCGGCAGCGGCCCGGCTGGCCGAATTCACCATGCATAAAGCGCATGACATTGACTAAACCGATGCATTGGACACATCTTTGCTGACGTCCTAGCGTCGTCTGCGTGTCCGCTTCCCTGACCTCTGTTGACTGGCCGGGGCATTCACGTGGTTCGAGCGAGTACCGGCGCCTGCTGGCCGCGTTGTTCTGCGCCGGGGTCGCCACCTTCGCGCAGCTGTACTCTCCGCAGGCCGTACTCCCGCTGATCGCCCGCGACATGGGTACCGGCGCCGCCCATGCGGCACTGACGATTTCGGCGGCCACGGTGGGTCTGGCATTGGGCGTCATCCCGTGGTCGGCCCTGGCCGACCGGATCGGCCGGGTCCAGGCGATGACGATATCGATCACCGCGGCAACGGTTCTCGGGCTTGTCGTACCGTTGGCCCCGACCGCCCCGCTGCTGCTGTCGGGGCGGTTTCTCGAAGGGCTGATGCTGGGCGGAGTGCCCGCCGTGGCCATCGCCTATCTCACCGAGGAGATCGAGACCGGACATGCCGCCCGCGCGGCAGGCACCTACGTCGCGGGCACCACGATCGGTGGGCTGGCCGGCCGTCTGGTCACCGGTCCGATCGCCGAATTCGCCGGATGGCGCGTCGGCGTGCTGGTGGTCGCGGTGCTGTGCGGACTGTCGGCGTTCGCATTCGTCAAGCTCGCCCCGCCCGCGCGCGGCTTCACCCCGGCCCGCACCCATGACCTGGCTCGGCGCCTGGCCGAAAATCTGCGGTCACCCCGCCAACTGGTGCTCTACAGCCAGGGCTTCCTGCTGATGGGCGGGTTCGTGGCGATGTACAACTTCCTGGGCTTCCGGCTGATGGACGTACCGTTTCAGCTGCCGCAGACGGTGGTCAGCCTGGTGTTCCTGGCCTACCTGTCGGGCACCTGGGCCTCGGCCCGGGCCGGCGCCGAAGCCACCCGGTTCGGCCGCAAGTCCGTGCTGCTGGGCTCGATCGCGACCATGATTGCCGGCGTCGCGATCACGCTGGCCGGCAACGTCATCGTGATACTCATCGGGCTGGTGATCGCCACCGCCGGGTTCTTCGGTGCGCACGCGATCGCCTCGGGCTGGGTCGGCGCCGCCGCCGGTGCAGGCAAGGCGCAGGCGTCCTCGCTCTACAACCTCTTCTACTACGCGGGTTCCAGCGTGATCGGCTGGGTCGGTGGGCTGGCATTCGACCACGCCGGATGGCCGGCGGTGGCCGGCACCGTGATGGGGCTGGCGGTGCTGGCCGGGGTGTTGGCCGCCACGCTCAGTCCTGCCTACCAGAGCTCGATGTCGCGGCCGTACTCCGATTCCGGGCGCGGACCGAAATAGCGTCGCTGCGATTCCTCGATGGTGACGTCGTTGATGCTGGCCTCGCGCCGGGCCATCAGCCCCTCGGGCGTGAACTGCCACAACTCGTTGCCGTAGCTTCGGTACCACTGGCCCTGCGCGTCGTGCCATTCGTACTGGAACCGCACCGCCATCCGATTCTCCCGGAACCCCCACAGGCTCTTGCGCAGAACGTAATCCAGCTCGCGTTCCCATTTCGCGGTCAGAAACTCCACGATCTGTTCGCGCCCGACGATGTGCAGATCGCGGTTACGCCACTGCGAGTCCGGCGTGTACGCCAGGCTGACCCGCTGCGGGTCGCGGGTGTTCCAGGCGTCCTCAGCGGCCTGAACCTTCTGGAGAGCTGTTTCCAGAGTGAAGGGCGGGAACGGCGGGCGACTTTCGGGCGGGATGGCGGGTGAAGTTCCAGACATGCCACCTTTCTACCTGTCTAACCATGTGGCTATCGTGGCTGGCATGGACTTCGCGCTGTCGGCCAAAGCGGCTGATTACCACTCCCGGTTGACCGACTTCATGGTGGAGCATGTTCTCCCCGCAGAGGCCTCATACCACGCCTATCGCGAGGAGAAGGGTCCCAAGGACCACACCGTGCCGCCGGTGGTCGAGGAACTCAAGGTCAAGGCGCGTGAGCTGGGCCTGTGGAACCTGTTTCTGCCCTCGGAGTCCGGCCTGACCAACCTGGAATACGCGCCCTTGGCCGAACTGTCGGGCTGGAGCATGGAGATCGCCCCTGAGGTGCTCAACTGTGCGGCGCCGGACACCGGGAACATGGAGACCCTGCACCTGTTCGCCAACGAGATCCAGCGCAAGCAGTGGCTCGAACCGCTGCTGGCCGGCGAGATCCGCAGCGCGTTCGCGATGACCGAGCCCGCCGTGGCGTCCTCGGATGCCCGCAACATCGAGACCACGATGCTGCGTGACGGGGCCGACTACGTAATCAACGGCCGCAAGTGGTGGATCACCGGGGCGGCCGATCCGCGCTGCAAGGTCCTGATCGTGATGGGCCGCACCAACCCCGACGCGGCCAGCCACGCCCAGCAGTCGATGATCCTGGTGCCCGTCGACACCCCCGGGGTGGACATCCAGCGCTCCCTGCCGGTGTTCGGCTGGCAGGACCAGCACGGGCACTGCGAGATCGTGTTCGACAACGTACGGGTGCCGGCCGAGAACCTGCTGCACGAAGAGGGCAGCGGTTTCGCGATCGCCCAGGCTCGGCTCGGCCCGGGCCGCATCCACCACTGCATGCGCGCCCTCGGCGCGGCCGAGCGGGCCCTGACGCTGATGGTCGACCGGGTGCAGAAGCGCGTCGCGTTCGGCAAGCCGTTGGCCGAGCAGGGCGTGGTGCGCGAGTCGATCGCCAAGTCCCGCAACGAAATCGACCAGGCCCGGCTGTTGTGCGAGAAGGCAGCCTGGACGATCGACCAGGAAGGCAACAAGGCCGCCCACGTGCTGGTCTCCCAGATCAAGTCGGTGGCCCCGCAGATCGCCTGCGACGTCATCGACCGCGCCATCCAGGTGCACGGCGCGGCCGGGGTCAGCGACGACTTCCCGCTGGCCCGGCTCTACAGCTGGCACCGCGCCATGCGGCTGTTCGACGGACCCGACGAGGTCCACATGCGCACCATCGCCCGTGCCGAACTCGGCCGGGAGAAATCCCCACTCGCTTCGGCGGCGTGCCGCCAGTCGAATACGGCGGTGACGGCGTAGTGACCACCGAGCTGGGGGAACTGTCGGGGGCGTGGAACTTTCGCGACGTCGCCGAGATCACCGCGATCCGGCCGGGGCTGCTCTACCGCTCCAGTCAGCTCAGCCAGCTCTCGGATGCCGGCCGAGCTGTGTTCCGTCGGCTCGGCATTACCGACGTCGCCGATCTGAGATCCCACCAGGAGGTGCAACGCCAAGGCACCGGGCAGGTGCCCGACGGCGTGGCAGTGCATCTGCTGCCGTTCCATCCCGACGACCCGTCGAACGACGCACCGCACGAGAGCACCTTCCAGCGGGTGATGTCCGAAACCGGCGAGGGTGGGGACGTCGCCGCTGCGGCCCGCAGGTACATGACCGAGGTGTACGAGGAGTTCCCGACGCTGCCGGGCGCGCACAGCGCGGTGCGTGAGGTCATTTCCCTTCTCGGGCAGGATCGTCCGGTGATCGCGCACTGCTTCGCCGGAAAGGACCGCACCGGTTTCACCGTCGCCACCGTGTTGGAGGCAGTGGGTGTCGATCGGGACCGCATCATCGCCGACTTCCTGGCCAGCAACGGTGCCATCCCCGCGCTGCGGAATCGGATCATGGAATCAGTGCGGGCGCGCTCGCAGGAAGCCCCCGAGATGATCACCTACGCCGAGGCGCGGTTGACCGACGAGGTTCTCGGTGTGCGTGAGGACTACTTGGCCGCCGCGTGGAAGAAACTCGACGCGGCGTACGGCTCGGTGGCCGGCTTCCTCGACGCGGCCGGGGTGTCAGCCGATGAGCTGGGCGTACTGCGGACCAACCTGGTCGGCTAGCTGCGGGGCCGGACTGGTCGGCTCGCTGGGGCGGTCAACAGCAGTCACATCCGTCACGGCGCTGCGCCACGGTGTCGAGTTGCCCGGCTGCGAGCGACTTTTCAGCGACAATCGCCCCATCGGCATCGCTGACCACATCTGCCACAAGGTGGATGTATCCATGCGCCACCTGGGCCTCATCAGCCTCGTGCGCAACGGATTTCGGCTTGTCCAGCTATCAGCGACAGAGTCGCTGATAGCTGGACACTGGACGGATGAGCCTGGCGGGGTCAGTGGTGCGTGAGTGTCAAAAACGCCGAGCGACAACGTGCTTGCTGAGGCCTGCGTTGCCCGTGTGGCGATTGTCGCTGAAAAGTCGCTGACAGGCGGGCACAACGCCTATCGCTTCCAAAACCGTGACAGCTGTGACTCGCCACCGTCAGGCCGGCCGGGCCACAGCCAGACTGACCGCAACCTCGTCAGCTACCTTCATCGCACCCATCAGCATCGAGTACGGCTTGAGGCCGAAATCGCTGTGCCGCACGGAAGCCGTCCCGAGCATGGACTCGTCGGAAACCTCGACCTCGACGGTCTGCTCACCGGAGTGGCCGGCGAGTTCGAGAACGCCGAGGAGTCGCACCGCGGAACCAGAACGCTCGATCGACGTGGACCGGAACCGAGCCTGCGGAAACTTCTTCGCCCGCAACGTCTTCAACGCATTGGTCCGGATCAGCGCCTTCTCGGCGCCCGTCAACGGCGTCATGCCGCCCTCGCCTCGCAGCACGTCCAGCGAATCGAGGTCGACCGTCATCTCCACCGCCGACGGCACCTCGCCGTCAGCGTCCACGACCGCGTGCCACGAGCGCACTGCGATGGTGAGCCGATGCCCCATCCGCGACGCACTGCCCGTCACGCCGGTGTGCAGCACCAGCTCGCCCGAATCCGGACCCAGGGTCCACTGCGTCACGAGGCGATCACCAGACCCGCCACCCAGGTGATGGTTGCCAACAGCGCTCCGGTCAGTTCGACCCCGACCGACAGGGCAACCCCCTTGAGCGCGTGCACCGTTGACGTCCAGGCCCGCCGATAGTCACGGCGTGCGGCCAACTCGGCCAGGTACACGCCGGCCACGAATCCGATCACGAGCCCGATCACCGGGATGACGAAGAATCCGATCAGGCCGAGCACCGCGCCGGCCGCCAGGCTCCAGATCCCCACCTCTGCGGCGCGCATCCGCCGTACCGGCCAGGCGTACTTGATCACCTCGGCCGTCACGAAAAACACGCCGGCGACCCCGAGCGTCACCCACGCAACGTTGGCGTGCGCCGGGATGGCCCTGGCCTCCCAGATCGCCCACACTGCGATCGCGGCGAACACGAGAAACCCGCCGCCGGGCAGGATGGGCAGCACGATGCCGAGAAGCCCGACGGCGATCACCAACGCGACGAGAACTATCCCGAGGGTGCTCACGGTTTCTGCCCGCGCACCCACTGCATGGTGCCGATGCTCTTGGAGCGCACCCGCTCCAGGCCCAGGCCCTCGAACCGGTCGGCGAGTTCATCTTCGGCGAAGAAGCGGGCCCCGCCCTTGGACAAGAGCCGTGCCGGCCCCCGTTTGGTCACCGTCGGGACCATGATCGCGATCCGCCGGCCCGGGCGCAGCACCCGCACCATCTCCGCCAGCGCGGCTTCGGCGTCGGGGATCAACTGCAGCACAGCGATCGAGGTCACCGCATCGAATACGTCGTCCCGGAACGGGAGCCGCTGGGCGTCGGCGCGCAGAAACCCGACCTGGCGACCCGCCTCGGCCTCGACCGCGCGGGCCAGCATGGGCTCTGAGATGTCAACCCCGAATGCAAACCCGTCCAGCCCGGCCGCGCGCGCCAGCGCTGCCGTCACGTTGCCCGGACCGCTGCCGACGTCGAGCGCGATGCCGCCGGGTGGGATGTCCAGCCATTCGGTGGGCTCCTGCCAGGCCGTCATCAGCTTGCGGCCCAGGGCCTGGGCGTTGTCGTAGAGCATCGACCCGGCCGGGGACGCCCAAACCTTCTGGATGAATCCCGCGTTCTTCGGAGCGTCGCTGCCGTCCCCCAGCAGATCCAGGTACCCCTTGCTGGTGTCCGGATCGGCCGGGGGATCGACGAGTAGTTCCAGGGCCTTACGCAGCGCCTGAGTCGATGCGGTGTCCACGCCTCTACGCTACGCACCAGCGCCGCTCAGGGCTCCAGGACCAGCTTTCCGCGCACCTGGCCGCCGGCCAGCGCATCGAGGGCGGCCGCGCCTTCGGACAACGGGAACCGCACCGGGGGCGGTGGACGCAGCCCGGCGGCCACCAGCTTGTTCAGTTCAGCTCCGACCTGCGCCTGGGCGGCAGGTTTCCGGCGCACGAACTCGCCCCATCCGACACCGACCACGCTGACGTTACGGAGCAGCAACCGGTTCACCTTGACCGTCGGGATCCCGCCGCCGGCGGCGAATCCGATGACCAGCAGCCGGCCCTCGGGGGCCAGCACCCGGATGGCGTCGTCGAAGGCCGGGCCGCCGATCGGATCGACCACCAGATCGACACCCTCACCGCCGGTGGCCTCCATCGCGGCCTCGCGCCAGCCATCGGCCAGCGGCAACACCACGTCGGCGCCCAGCGACGACACGAACTCCTCGGCCCCGGACCGGTGGACCATCGCAATCACCTTGGCGCCCATGGCTTTGGCCAATTGGATCGACGCGGCGCCGATGCCGCCCGCCGAGCCGAGCACCAGGACGGTCTCGCCGGCCACCAGCCCGCCACGGCGGGCCAGCGCGAACTGCATCGTGTAGTAGTTGCCCAGCAGCGATGCCGCCTCGCCGTCGTCGAGACCGTCGGCGGTGGGGATGACGTTGGCGGGCAGGGCGGCAACCTGCTCGGCGTAACCGCCCAGCATGGTCATCGCCGACACCCGCTGGCCCGGGGTGAATCCCGAACCCTCGGGCGCCGAGCGCACCGTCCCGGCCACCTCCATGCCAGGTGTGAACGGCGGTTCCAGCCGTAGCTGGTACTCACCGCGCAACAACAGCAGATCGGGGAAGCAGACGCCGGCGGCGCCGACGTCGATGACCACCATGTCGTTCGACACGGGGGCCTCGACGTCGGCGTACGCCAGCCCGGACGTACCGGTAAGTGCCTGCGCTACAAGCGCTTTCACTAGTTCTAACCCAGCTTGAAGCTGGCCTGCTGAGCGGCGGACAGGTCGGTGATCTCGCCCCACTTGGCGGCGATGTCATCGACGGAGGGCACCTCGGTGAAGGTGATGCCGTCGTTCTGGAACAGCGCGGTGCGCTGCACCTTGCCGCCACCGACGATGAACACCGAGTCGGTGTCGGGCAGTTCCTCGGTCATCAGGTAGGCCACCACGGGGGCGACGTACTCGGGGGTGAGCTTCTCGAAGACCTCGGGCGGCAGGATGTCCTGGGTCATGCGGGTGGCGGCGATCGGCGCGACCGCGTTGGTCTTGATGTTGTACTTGGCGCCTTCCTGGGCCAGCGTGTTGATCAGGCCGACCAGGCCGAGCTTGGCGGCACCGTAGTTGGCCTGACCGAAGTTGCCGAACAGGCCGCTGGTGGAGGTGGCGACGACGACGCGGCCGAAGCTCTGCTCGCGGAAGTGCGGCCAGGCGGCGCGGATGACGTTGTAGCCGCCGTAGAGGTGCACCTTGAGCACGGCGTCCCACTGCTCGAACGTCATCTTATGGAAGGTGCCGTCACGCAGGATGCCGGCGTTGGACACCACGCCGTCGACTTTGCCGAACTCGTCGATCGCGGTCTTGATGATGTTCTCGGCGCCCTCGGACTCGGCGACGCTGTCGTAGTTGGCGACCGCGCGTCCGCCGGCGGCCTTGATCTCGTTGACGACCTCGTCGGCCATGTTGTGGCCGGCGCCGGTGCCGTCGCGGGCACCGCCCAGGTCGTTGACCACGACGCTGGCGCCCTCGCGAGCCAACGTCAGGGCGTACTCACGGCCCAGACCTCCACCGGCTCCGGTGACGACGACAACACGGTCCTGCACTCCTGGCATGAAGATTCCTCCTCGTTAACGGGCCGCGAAACGGCTCAGCTCCCCTCCTGTATACGGCGGGCGGGTAACTCCCGGTCAACCGGGTCGGCTAGTGCCCGGGCCGATGCATTTCTGCCATCCGCCGGTCAATTGCCGCCAAGGCCGCTGATCCGGAATCAAGCACAGCGACCTTTAGTTGAACCAATCAAGAAAGCAGATAGATCGGAAGAGGTAGAGGAATGAAGAAGTTCGGATTCAGCGCAGTGCTCGCCAGCGGTCTGGCCGCCGCCGCCCTGGGCCTGGCCGGCCCGGCATCGGCGGACGTGTCTCACCTCACCTGGCTGGATCAGGTCGGCCAGCACGTCACCGTGCCGCACGTCGACACGACCGTGCACCAGAGCCGCTGACTACCGGCAACCAGCGGGGCGCTCAACGAGGAGCGCCCCGTTTTTGTTGCTTATCAGAGCTTTTCGGCAGTGACGAAGGTCGAAAATGCGTCGCGTTCGGGCTCCTCGCTGAGCTGAACCAGGCGATCCAGCCTGCGCATCTCGTCCAACGAGTGCGCACCTTCGGCCTGCCAACCGTGCGACCGCAACCATTCCGCGACGTCGGCACGGTCGGGATCCTCATACATCAGGTCGGCGACCGCGAGTGCGGAGCCCATGTTGAATTGGTCGGCGAACTTCTCGAATCGTTCCCGCATCGCCTCACGCCGATCGGCCGAACTCACCCCGGCCGTCTCCGCCGCGAGCCGGCTACCCGGAGCCGACAGCCCGGTGACGAACTCGAACAACCGGTCCTGGGCATCGGCCGGCAGATACATCAGGAGCCCTTCGGCCAGCCAGGCGGTGGGCACAGTGTGGTCGAAACCGGCCTCCCGCAGCGCCTTCGGCCAATCCTGACGCAGGTCGATTGCCACCTCATGGCGCTGCGCCGACGGCTGTGCCCCATGCGCGGCCAGCGTTTCGGCCTTGTACTCCAGCACCTTGGGCTGGTCGATCTCGTACACCGTGGTGCCGGCCGGCCACTCCAACCGGTAGGCCCGGGAATCCAGGCCCGACGCCAGGATGACGACCTGCCGGATGCCGGCTTGCACAGCCCTGGCGAAATACGCGTCGAAGAAGTGGGTGCGCACCGCCTGGTAGTTGCCCATGTGGGCGAAGATCTGCGCGGCCTCAGCGTCGAGATCTTCCACCTTGCTGACAAAATCGTTGTCCAACAACGTGTCCCACACCCCTGTGCCCGCACCGGCCACCAGGATCTTGGCGTACGGGTCGTTGATGAGCGCGTCCTCGCGTTCGGTCTCCCCCGCCCGCGCCGCGGCCACCATCACGGCGGTCGAGCCCACGCTGGTGGCGATGTCCCACGTGTCGTCGTCGCTACGCAGTGAGCTCATCGGGCGTCTCCGTCCAATCGGGCGCGCAACAGCACGCTGTCCAAGCCGAGTTCAGCCAGTTCCTCGGCCACGGCCGGACGGCCCAACCGGATCATCTCGTCAGGGCTGCGCACCGCGTCCACCTCCCAGCCGTGCGCCGCGAGCCATCCGGCGGCATCGGCCCGCTCGTCATCGGTGTACATGAGCGCGTCGGCGTCGATGTCCAGGCCCAGCGAGGTCCGCATGTGCTCACCCCGAGCGCGGCGCGCGGCGCGCTTCTCCGGGGTGTAGCGGGCCGGGTCCATGGCGAAATCCTCGACCGCCAAGCGACTGCCGGGGGCGCTGTGGGCACCGATGAGATCGAACAGCCGGTCCTGGGCGTCGGCGGGCAGGTATGGCAGCAGGCCCTCGGCCAGCCACGCCGTGGGTGCTGCGGGGTCGAACCCGGCGTCGATCAGGGCCCCGGGCCAGTCCTCACGTAGGTCGATCGGTACCGGCACGTGCTGAGCGCGCGCCACGGCCCCGTGCGCGCCCAACGTCGCGGTCTTGTACTCCAGCACCTTGGGCTGGTCGATCTCGTACACGGTGGTGCCGGCCGGCCAGTCGAGACGGAACGCGCGCGAGTCCAGGCCCGCGGCAAGGATCACGACCTGCCGGATGCCGTCGTGGGTGACCTCGGTGAAGAAGTCGTCGAAGTAATGAGTACGCACGGCCTGGTAGCTGCGTGCCATGGCGTGGATGCGGTGGGCTTCCGGATCATCACCGATCCAGTGCGGTTCGCTACCGGCCAGCTGCGCCCACGCCGGCCCGGCGGCCGCCACCAGCAGGAAGGCGAACTCGTCGCGAATCAGGGGCTCGGTTTGTGCGGTCTCGGCGGCACGGGCGGCGGCCACCGCAAGCGCGGTCGCCCCGACGCTCTCGGTGACGTCCCAACTGTCGCCCTCGGCCCGAACGAGCCGCACATCGCTCAGATCAGTCATTTGCCAAACCATGCTACCGAAGAACTTAGCCAGGCTATACGGCGATGTGGGGCACCTCACGATGCCGATGCATCAATCGCGAAGCTGCCAGAGCTTGTTCGCCATCAAGAGTTCGAACTTGTCCACGATGACGGCCACATCCTCACGATGGCCCACGTAACCGGCATAAAAGCCCATCCCCCACATCACCGCGACCAGCATCTCCACGATCGCGGGGATGTCGGTGTCGGTGCTGAGCTCACCCCGCTGGATGGCCTCGTCGACCGCCCACTTGACGAACTCCCGTGAGCTGCGCAACGCGTCGTGTTCCTCGGAAATCAGCTCGGGGTGACGCTGCGCCTCCAGCACCGAGGTCACCAGGAACGCCGCCGCCGACCGGTCGGTCGATTCGGCATCCATGGCCGCAGCGAAAAACGCCGATATCCGATTCAACAGGGTGCTGGCTTCCCGCGCCTTGGCAATGCCCGCGGCGATCACCTTCGCATTGGTCTGCTCAACCACATCGCGATATAGAACACGTTTGCTACTGAAGTAGTGATTGATTGCCGGGCGGGTGAGATCGGCCCGGATCGCGATCGCCTGAAATGTGGCTGCGTCGTAGCCAAGTTCGCTGAAAACTTCACGGGCAGCACGCACGATGCGTTCGCGAGTCTCCGCCGCCTTTGCTGCGGGAGGGCGTCCCGGTCCTCGGCTCGCTGTGTGGGCCACAGTCAAATTGTGCCACACGTCACCTGATAGTCCCGATACCGTCATGTTTGTGGGCGCTAAATGCGGCTGACCAGCAAAGCCCCGCCGCAGCCAAAATTGAATGACGAACTAGCGTGGTGCCCCATGGCGGGGGGTGTTTCGCGCGAGGCGTACTTCGAAACCGGTCTGGATGTGCTCTCCGATCTCGGGTACGGCGGGCTCAAACTCGCGGAGGTGTGCAACCGGCTCGGCGTGACAACCGGCTCGTTCTATCACTACTTCCCCAACTGGGCGTCCTACACCCGGGAGCTGATCGCGCACTGGCGTGAGGCGCGCACCCTGCGGGTGGTCGAAGCGGTCCGCGCCGATCACGACCCGCACCACCGCATCGAGACCCTGATCGGCGAGACCTTGGACCTGCCCTACGGCGCCGAGGCGGCGATCCGGGTGTGGAGCTCGCTGGATGCCGACGTCTACGAGGTGCAGGCCGTCGTCGATCAGCTGCGCTTCGACATCCTCTACGAATCCGCGCTCGAGCTCATCGGCGACGAACGCAATGCCAGGTACTTCGCGGCCTGGGGCGTGTACCTGATCGTCGGTTTCGAACAGAGCACGTTGCCGCGCGACGTCGACACCCTGCGGTGGATCACCGGCCAGATGCGCGACGCGCTCGAAACGGGCCGATTCACTCCGGCGCCGGGACCGGACCAACCGGTCTAACATCGGCGATCATGCTGACCCCGGCCGAGATCTGGCGCCGGGCAGCTGACCGTCTGCGTGACTCGTTGCGCTCCAGGGACCCCGAGTACGACGCGCTGCGCCGCGCATTGCGGGCCGGCATCGTCCTGCCGATCGCCGCTGCCGTCGGCTTCGCCGTCGGCGGCGACTCCCAGACCCCGCTGTTCGCGATCTTCGGCGCGGTCTCGCTGCTCATCACCGCCGATTTCCCCGGCAACCGGCCCGCCCGCGCCGTCGCGTACGGCGGCCTGGCCGTCAACGGCGCCATATTGATCGTGCTGGGAACCGTCCTGGCCCCCTATCCGTGGCTGAGCGTGGCGGCGATGTTCGTCGTCGGCGTGTTGGTGTCGTTCTCCGGAGTGCTCAGCGAGATCGTCGCGGCCGGGCAGCGCGCCACACTGCTGCTGTTCGTGCTGCCGCTGTGTACGCCCGTCGGGCCGATACCCGACCGGCTGCTCGGCTGGCTCATCGCTCTCGTGATCTGCGTGCCCGCCGCGCTGTTGCTGTTCCGGCCCAAACACCACGATGAGCTGCGCCGCTATTCGGCGCGGGTCTGCCGGCTGCTGGCCGACCGGCTCGAAGGCAAGGCCTCGGCCCGCGACGTCACCCGCGCGATGAACGCGCTCTACGAGACCTTCCTGGGCGCCGACTACCGCCCGGTCGCGCTCAGTGCGGGCAGCCGCGCGCTGGTGCGCGTCGTCGATGACCTGGGCTGGATCTGTGACCAGGTGACCGACGACACCGCGGAACTGCTCGGCGGCATGCGCGACCCCGCGGTGCGGGTACTACGCGACAGCGCCGCGCTGCTGCGGACCCACGATCGGGCCGAACGGGCCGCACGCGGAATCGATCTCCGAGCGGCTCTGGCCGAGCAGCGCACGGTGGCGCAGGGCAGTTACCGCGACGACATCACCCGGATCCTGGGTACCGCCGACGATGCCGACGCCGTCGAACTCGGCCGCGGACTATTGATCCGGCGCACCATCTCGGCCACCATCGCGGTCACCGGACGCGTGATCGGCAATGCCGCCCTGGCCGATGCGCGTCCGGTATGGGCCCGGGTGCTGGGCCGACGCCTGCCCGAAACCGGTGCCGCCGACTGGGTGATGCCCGAGGCCGTCGCGGTCGCGGCCATCGCCAAAGGCCTGGTGGCCACCCGGGCGGTGGTGCTGCGCAACAGCCTGCGCACCGGGCTTGGATTGGCCGTCGCGGTGGCCGTCACCCACGTATTTCCGGTCCAGCACGGATTCTGGGTGGTCCTCGGCGCGATGTCGGTGTTGCGCAGCAGCGCCCTGACCACCGGGACCCGCGTGCTGCGAGCCGTGGCGGGTACCGCCATCGGATTCGTGCTCGGCGCGGTGCTCATCGAGTTCGTCGGGGTGGACCCGGTGGTGCTGTGGATCCTGTTGCCGCTGGTGGCATTCGGGTCGGCTTACGTACCCGAAGTCGGATCGTTCATCGCCGGGCAGGCCGCGTTCACGATGATGGTGCTGATCAACTTCAACCTGATCATGCCGACGGGCTGGCGGGTCGGGTTGGTGCGGGTCGAAGACGTCGTCGTCGGTGCACTGGTCGGCATCGTGGTGTCGCTGCTGTTGTGGCCGCGGGGCGCGACGGCATCGGTGTCCAAGGCGATCGACAAGGCCCGCGGGATGGGCGCACAGTTCCTCAACAGCGCCGTCCTGCGGGTAACCCGAGGTGCCTCCGAAGCCGCCACCGACCGCGTCATCGCACTGAGCCACGGCGCGCTTTCCGCCTCGCGCACGCTCGATGATGCTGTCCGCCAATATCTTTCGGAGAACGGCGGCCCCTCCGATCAACGCGCGCCGGTGGTGCGGGCGGCCAACCGGGCCAATCGAGTACGGGCCGCGGCCGAGCTGATCGCCGACGTCGTGCCCCCTCCGCTGGGCGTCTACCCCGCCACCCGGGAAGTGATCGAGCAACACGCCGCCGCCATCTGCTCCCGGCTCACCGGTGCCGACGCCACCGCGGTGCTGGTGCCGATCGGCGAGAGCTTCGTGGTGTCGTTGCGTGCCGAGGCCGCCGGGACCGACCTCGCCGTCTCGGCAGCCCTGCCGCTGGTGACGGCTGCCGCGCATCTGGGCGAGCTGGAACTGCTGTACCCGCAGCCCGCCGAGGCGGTGGGCTGACGTCCGCTAACCGGCGTACTCGGATTCTGGTAGCTGACATACCTTTTGGTATTCGATCCCGGGAACCATTGCCTTCCACTGGTCGCGGGTCATGACATGGGTGAGCTTGGCGCACAGCAAGTTGGGATCGGCCGGTAGGACCGGCCAGATTCGAAGCGTGTTGTCGTCGCTCGCCGATAGCAATCGTGTCCCGTCCGAGCTGAACTGCATGCTCATCACTGAACCGTTGTGAACGGAAATCGGTGCACCCAGTGGTGTTTGGTCTGCGACGTTCCACAGCCGAATGGTTCCGTCGTCACCACCCGCGGCGACCATCCTCCCGTCGGAGCTGAAGGCCGTCGCGGTGGCAAGGGCGTCCTCGAGGGCAAGTGGCTCCCCGACGCGGGTGAAACTGTCCGTACGCCACAGCCGCAGGTTGTAATCCTCGTTACCCGCTGCGAGCAGGTGCCCGTCCGGACTGAATTCGATGCTCCACGCCGGTCCTCCACCGTCGTTCATCGGAGGCCCCAGTCGATCTCCGGTGTCGGCGTTCCAAAGTTCGATGGTGCCATCGTCACCGGCGGTGGCCAGGGTCCGGCCATCGTGGCTGAAGCTCATCCGCCATATGTCCTCCGCAGGCACGACGGGACGCCCGACCGGTTGCATGGAATCGGTCCTATACACCTGCACGACACGGGGTTCGAGTTGCGCCGCGATCCGGGTCACCCGGTAATCGGTCGATAAGTAGGGTTCTCCTGGGACTCGCAGGGGTTCGCCGATCGGCGTGCCGGTGCGCGCATCCCACAGCCGCGCATCGTCGTTGGACCCGAACGACACCAGGCGATGCTCGTCGGCCGGGAACAGGTACTTCGCATCGGGATCGTCGACACGCAGCGGCTCACCGATCGGCTGACCGGTTGTCGGGTCCCACCACCGCACGGTCTTATCGCTGCTGCCCGAACCGATCCGGCGACCGTCGTCGAAGTAACCGGCCCAGGGTTCACCATCGTGGCCGACCATGCGTTGCCATCTGAGATCCCACAACCGAACGGTGCCGTCGCTGCTGGCCGATGCCAGATACGGCTTGTCGGCGTCGAACGCCACGGCATTTACCGCAGACTCGTGTCCAAGCAGATAGCCGACAACGCGGCTCTGGTCCTTGGCGACGCTGAACAACCTGATTATCCGGTCGCTGCCGCCGGTGGCGATGCGTGTTCCATCTGCGCTGAACGCCACACTGTTGACGGATCCCGGGTGAATCATGGGTGATCCGACTTGGCGCCCTGTGCGCGTATCCCACAGTTGGACGGTTCCATCCTGGCTTGCGGACGCGATCCGTGAGCCGTCCGGGCTGAACGCCACACTGGTCACCTTGTCCTCATGACGCATCGGCCCACCAACCGGCCGCCCATCAGAACTCCACAACCGCACCACATCGTCCTCACCACCCGACACGATCCGAGAACCGTCCGGGCTGAACGCCACACTGGTCACCTTGTCCTCATGACTCATCGGCCCACCAACCGGCCGCCCATCAGAACTCCACAACCGCACCACATCGTCCTCACCACCCGACACGATCCGAGAACCGTCCGGGCTGAACGCCACACTGGTCACCTTGTCCTCATGACGCATCGGCCCACCAACCGGCCGCCCATCAGAACTCCACAACCGCACCACATCGTCACCACCACCCGACACGATCCGAGAACCATCCCGACTGAGCGACAAGGCCTTTGTCGGCACCGGCAGGTCGATGATCTTGAGCAGATCGCGTTCTTTGTTCAAGGTCGTCAACAGCTCGTAACTCCTGGACGGCAGCGTCGACGGGATGGCCTGCGCCGCCAGCAACATCTGCAGCAATTTGACGTCGTGGCTGCCGAGCGGTGACAGCCCGCCAAGCATCAGCTGGGAGTTCACATACAACTGATCGATACGAGCCTCCCGGCTCCGAGTTTGGGCGACCCCGCGCTGCCAGAACGCCACGCCGGCCAGTACCAACGCCGTGGTGCATGCGATGGCCAACGCGACCAATGCCCATTTGAGCCGGCGTGCCGCCGCCTTCTCGGACTCCAGCCGCCGGTCACGTTCAGCCAGCCGCTCGCGATCCAGCTCCGCCTCACGCAGCTTGGCAGCCTGGGCCAGCGCTTGCCGCTCCTGCTCCGCCGCCGCCGCAATAGCGGCCTTCTCGTTTTCCTTCTGCTGTTCGGCGCGCCGGCGGTCTTCTTCAGCTTCCCTACGATCGCGGTGCTCCCGCACCGTGCCCGTGAGGACATCGTGTACCAGCTCGATCCGTTGCGTGCCATGGTATTCCGCAAGCCGCACCAGCCGGGAACTGATCAGCTGGTCGAGTTCCTCGGGGGTCAGCCGTGACGGCACCGCATCCTCGACCGCCTCGAAATCACGAAACCCGGTCTTGGTGATCAACTGATTCTCGATGAATTCCGCAACCCCTGCCCGCATGCCGCTCACGCACGAGATGTAGTAGTTCGGGATGGTCGACCGGCCGTGTTCGTCGACAAGCTGCTCATCGAACGTGGCTTTCCCCAGACGCTTGCGTTCCTCGTTGAGCTCGCGGCAGACCAAGCTGAGCAGCGTCGGTTCGACCTCGCCCGCGGTGCGACGACTGGCCGGAACCTCACCGTCGCGCGGTAAAGAATCCGCGCCGGTGTGCAGACCCGCGCCGGCGATGATGCCGACGACCTGGTGCGCCAATTCAGGCGTCATCAGGTGTTCGGCCGGCTTGTAGACGGCATCGAATGCTTCGTCAGTCCCTAAGGGAAGCAACCGCATTCGCGCACGTCCGAGCGCAGGAATGAACCGGCACCAGTCCTCGAGGTGCGCGAGGAAGTCCTCCCGAAGGCTGATCAGAAGCTTGCAGTTGTGCGCTCGCAGGTTGAATCGTCGCGCCTCGGCAGGGTCATTCTTGATGCGGACGGCCAGCTCCGCGGGTATCCGGTTCTCGGCGAGGTCGGCCAGGTCGTACTTGAACGCCTCCACCTGATCCGGTACACCCGCGCCGAGCGTGAACAGCTCTTCGAACTGGTCGAGGACGATCACCGGCGTCAGCAAGTAGTTCCGCGCACTCCAGAGCTCGAGATCGGCACGATGCAGGTATTCCCACAGTGATTCGTCGTCCCGGGGAAGCAAAGCATCGGGTGCCTCCGCCCCGATGGCATTGCGGACGGCGTCGTGGAGCTGAGAGCTGAGTGAGGCCGCGCCCGGCTTGAGATCGAACCGGACATAGATCGGGAGGAAGTTCTCGTTGCGCAACAACGGGAACAGGCCCGCGTGCAGCAGCGACGTCTTGCCCAGACCCGAGCGACCGAACAAGACCGTCACGGGGGCGTCGAGAACCTTCTTCAGAAGTTTTTCGCATTCGTGGCCGCGGCCGTAGAAGAAGCCCTGCGCGTCTTCGCAATAGGATTCCAGCCCGGGCCACGGGTTGTCCGTGTCGAGCTTCGTCGTGATCGTTGCGCGCGTCATGCCGCGTCGTTACGTCGAAATTCCCGGATCGCCGAGATCACGTCCCTCATCAGGGCCGCATCCGGCTCGCCTCCCGGCGCATGACCGAACTGGAAGTTCTTGAACTCCCGCGGCACCTGCTTGAAGCGGGTCGCGTCACCGTCATAGTCCTCGTCGATGACGACGGGCATGATGAACCGTTGTCCCAGAATGCCGCGGGTTCGCTCGACGGCCTCGTTCCATTCCCTGAAGACGTAGCTTTCTTTCTTCCGTTCGGTATTCGCCGAGATCACCGGTACGAACAAACTGACGGTTTGACGAATGCTGCTGAGAATCTCGTCTTCCCAGGCGTCCCCGGTGTGCAGTTCCCGCTCATCGAGCCAGGCCACCCCGCCGAGTTTGGCGATCGCGTCATACAGTCGCCGGGCCGCGACCACATCCTCGTGCTTGTAGCTGATGAAGATCTCCGCGCTGTCCAGTGACGGCGGTTCGCAACCTTCAGGTCCGCCGAGCACGATCCCGGGTGACCCGGATGGCCGAGGACCCGGTTGTTTGGCCTCCCAGCGCTGACGCAGCTCCGCGACGAACTTGGTCGGCTCCATGTCCAACTGCTTGACCATAGTCCGACGGCAGTAGGTCGAGAAGAAGCCCGACAGCGACGGTTCGCGCGAGTTCGCGGCGAAGAAAAACGGTTTGCCGCCGAGCGACAGCCGTTTGTCGCTGGACAGCCGCACGAGAAATCGCCCGAACCAATCGGGAATCTCGCAACCGATGAACAACATCGGCTGATGCTTCAGCGGGTAGTCGAGCCAGTCGGGGAGGCTGGCCTTTTCCGTCAGCAGCGCATGGATCCACTCCAGTCGGTCCTCCTCGTGGATGGCGTACTCCGGCATCGCGGCGGTTTGACCGAACAGGCTGAGAACGACGGTGTCGGTCTGCGAAGGCTCTCGGGCATTGCGCTCCTGGTCGGGGGTGGACTTGTTCGGGGAGAACGAAACCTCGCGCACCGGGCGGCCGCGGATGGCACTCAGCGCTTTCGCGAGCAATCGGTCGGGCGTCGTCGTCACGAACAGACGCAGATCGTCGATGGCCGCGAGATCTCGGAGCGCATCGCCGGGTTCGGAATCGAGCTCCACCACGATCTCGTCGATCACGCCATACAGGTCGTCGACCTCGTCGCGACCACGCTCACCCAGAAACGCGGCCACCGCCTGGTCGGTGGTCGTGGCCCCGGACGGCACGGTCAGGCCGAACCGCTCGGTGAGCTCCTGGCCTACCAGGGTTGTCAGCTTCTGCTCAGAGTCACCGACCTTGACCACGGTGACGTCGGGCCCAACCACCGGTATCAGCACCTGGTGCCGGATATGGGACAGAAGGCTGCTCCAGAATTCCTCGCTCATCTCGAATTGCTCGATTCACATTGCGCCAGGCATCTGCCCGCATCGCCGGGGTGGCGCAGCACCAGCGCGGGATGTCCAGGGAATGCTCCGGGCACATGCCAATGGTCCTAGCCCGCGCGACCGCGGCGTAGCGTAGTCAACTACTCGAATTTGGCGGGACCGGTCAGATTCAATTCGCTTCGCGGCCGTCGCCGAAAATGGTGTCGAGCAATTCAGCGAGCCGTTCCGGGGCATCCCCCGCAACCGAACGGACCAGACCGGACCGGGCCAGCGCCGCAGCCCGCTCGTCGCTGGACTCACCCGCCAGGGCGCCGGCCAAGACGTCGGCGGTGCGCCCCGAGCCGGTGATCGCCACGACGGGGCGCCCGGCTCGCACGCTCACCGCAACGTCAGAGTAGGCGATGTCGCCACCGTTGATCAGCAAGGTGATCGACGGGGCGTTGCCGGCGAGAACCGTTGCGGTATCGGCGATCCAGGGAGCTTCGGCACCCCAGTGGTCACCGGGCACGATCAGGAAGTGGGTGTGCCGCGGCTCCAGCTCGAAACCCTGTGGGCCATCTGGTTCGGTGGCATCGGGCAGCCGCACCGTGCCGGCCGCGGCCACACCCAAGAGCGGAAACGCCGCTGCCTGTCGCGCCTCGCCGAACAGTTGCATGACCCCGGCACGTGTTCCGCCGTCCACGCCGACCGCCCCGTACTCCCCCATCACAGGCGCTATGCCCGAAACGAACAGCGGACGCAGCCGGTCCATACCGGTGGCGTCGAGCCCACCGGCACCACCGATCACCACCAGGGTCGGGCGCGGCGGGGGGAGCCCCAAAGCCGTGAGCGCCGACGGCAATTCCGTGGTTTCGGTGACGCGCACCGCGGATGCACCGCCCACGTCAGGGAACTCCAGCCGGAACGGTGACGTCACGAGCGGGCCCGTCCTCTCCTCGCCGCCACACCCACACTGCGTGAAAGCCACCACGCGAATTCGAGTACCCGACTACTCACGACCCCGATGTGTCACGTGCAGATACTGCAATTGCCCACCAGAGATCAATCTTGACCCACGCCCAGCGAAAAGGACAGCACCATGGCCAAGAATGCGGTGCTCATCGGAGTCAACCGATACCGAATTCCGGGAAACGACCTGCGCGGCTGCGTTCCCGACGTGAAAAACATGGCCAAACTGCTTCAGCGGCAATTCGGATTCGATTCCGACAATATTTCCGTGATCACGGACTTCACGGCCACCAAGGAAGCGATCGAAACCGCCGTCACCGGGTTGATCCGCGGCGCCCGGCGCGGCGACGTGCTGCTGGTGCACTACTCCGGTCACGGTTCCAATGTGCCCGACGACAACGGGGATGAGTCCGACAAACGCGACGAGATCCTGTGCCCCACCGACCTCGACTGGAACGACCCACTCCGAGACGACTGGTTGCGCAGCGTCTTCGACGGACTGGCATCCGGGGTGAGTCTCACGGTGGTCACCGACTCCTGCCATTCCGGCACCGTCACACGCGCCCTCGAACCGCCCGACGCCCCGGTGATCGAGCGATATCTGCCGAGCCCGTGGGATCTGGCGGCCGTGGAGTCCGGGCGCGGCCTGGCCGGGACAACGCGGTCAGTTCGCCGCCCCAAGCCGGCGACCGATGTCGTCCATGTCGACATTCCCGAGGTACTCATCTCAGGCTGCCGGGCCGACCAGACCTCGGCCGACGCCGCCATCGGTGGCGGCTTCGCCGGAGCACTGACCTACAACCTGGTCGAGGCGGTGACCGAGTCCAGGACGCCGCTGTCATACCGGGAACTGCACGACCAGACCTGCGCGAAATTGAAACGTGGCCGCTACGAACAGGTTCCGCAACTCGAAGGTAGCGAAGCTCGTCTCGAGCAACCCTTCCTGTCGCCCCTCGAATAGCATTGACAGACCAATGGCCGTCAAGCTCTGGATTTCCGGTCTCGAGGACGAGGCCCACAGCCCTTCGGTACGCGCAGCCACGCCCGGTGCCCAAACCAAAGCTTCCGACACCGGCCTGCTCGACGTGATCGAGGTGGCCCGCTCCTTCAACCTCTCTCCGCCGGCCCGCGAGCAAAACCCGAAACCCCAAGGCATCTCGGTCGACGACGACGCCGTCCTCGAGATCGAGATCGAAGGCGGATTCACCACCTGGATCTCGGCCAAGAGATATTACGAGGAAGCACCCCTGCTCAAACCCGAAGCGATGGTGGGTGACGCAGTCAGCGTCGACACGCTCCCGCGAGCCTCGGAGCGAGGGGTCAAAGAATGGCTCACCACTCGGGTACGGGTGCTGCGATTGAAGCCCGACGCCATCACCGACAAGCTCACCGACCCCACGCAGTGGCCGACCGGCCTCCTCGACGAAGCCAAGGACCTCGGCATCAACCTGCTGGCGAAGGTCCCCGCCTGGTTCGCCACCAAAGCATTGATCCGGATGATCGAGAACAATCTCAGACCCGGCCCGGGCCTGTACACGTGGGAGGACGCCACCCGCGAGGTGGGGACACCGGCGCCCGCGCCCGTCGATTTCAAGGACACCGACGTCGACACGCCGTTGCTGGTCTTCATCCACGGCACCGCATCTTCCACCCGCGGCAGCTTCGGCGCCTTCCTCACCAACGAGGCGCAACCCCAGTGGCAGGAACTACAGCGGCTCTTCGGCAAGAACATCTACGCCTTCGAGCACCGGACTTTGAGCGAGAGCCCGATCGACAACGCCATCGAGTTGCTCACCGCGCTACCCCGCAACGCCCGGGTCAGCATCGTCTCGCATTCCCGCGGCGGACTGGTCGGCGACCTCGTCACGCTGACCTCGATCAACACCGAGCTCGTCGCGAACTTCAAGCGCGGCAATCCCGACCTGGACGTGGCCGATCTGCACGACCGCAGGCAACTCGGCCGGCTCGCGGAACTCATTGCGCACAAACAGCTTCGGGTGGAACGGTTCGTGCGCTGCGCATCGCCGTCCCGCGGCACCCTGCTGGCCGGAGAGAACATCGACGTCTTCCTGTCGGTGCTGACCAACCTGATCGGGTTCATTCCCGGTGTCGGCGGGACTCCGCTCTACGAGGTGATCAAGCGGACCGCACTCGAGATCGTCAAGAACCGGACCCTGCCGTCGCTGGTGCCCGGGCTCGAAGCGATGATGCCGCAGTCGCCCCTTGTCGCGCTGCTCAACAATCTGAGCGAACCCGCGCTCGGCGCGATGGGCGTCATCGCCGGTGACATCCAGCCCGGCAACTGGCTCAAGAAGATCGGGGTGTTCGCCAGCGACCACGTCATCTATGAAGGCCGGGACAACGATCTTGTGGTCAACACCGACGCCATGTTCCACGGTGCCCGCCGGACAGCCGCCCGCTACATATTCGACCAGGGCGCCGACGTCAGCCACTTCAACTATTTCAGCAATCCGAGCACGCGTGGTGCGCTCGTCGAGTGGCTGGCGGCGCCCGCCGACAAGCCTCCGCAGGTCTTCCGGGACATCGTCGCCGACGATCTGGAGCCGGTGCCGATGCTGCGTTCACTGCAGACCCGCGCCAACGCGGACCAGCCGATTGTCTTTGTGCTGCCGGGGATCATGGGCTCGCACCTCAATATCGGCGAACGCTCGGTCTGGATGCGCTACCTCGCCTTGCTGCGCGGCGGACTCGGCGATCTCGCCGACGTCACGGCGGCCAACGTGCGTCCCGTCGCCCTGGTCGGCGACGGCTACCGCAAGCTGTGCGAGTTCCTGCAGAACTCTCACGAAGTCATCCCATTCGCCTACGACTGGCGCCGGTCGGTGACCGAGGCGGCGCGTCTGCTGATCGTCGAGGTCGAGAACGCCTTGCGACGAACTCAGCAGCCGGTACGGATCATCGCTCACAGCATGGGCGGGCTGGTGGTGCGCTCGATGATCGCGCAGGCCCCCGACCTGTGGGAGCGCATCTGCGAACGCGACGGCGGGCGACTGCTGATGCTCGGCACGCCGAACCGCGGCTCGCACGACATCGTCGAGTCGTTGCTCGGCAGCGCGGCAACCGTACAGAAACTCGCGATGCTCGATCTCACCCATGACACGGCGGAGATCGTCGACATCATCGGGAAGTTCCCCGGCGTACTGGAGCTGCTGCCCGACGACGAGCGCTACTTCACGGTTTCCCGGTGGCGGGACTACCGCAACGAGCGCCGCGGGTCGGCGGTCCCGGGCGAGGCCCTGCTGGCTGCCGCACGAGCCACACACGACACCATCAAGGACCATCTGTCCGGCCTACCCCATCCGGAGCGGGTGCACTACGTGGCGGGAACCTCGCCACGCACCGTCAAGGGCGTCGACATCATCGACGGTCGCGTCGTACTGGACTGCACGACCGAAGGCGACGGGCGGGTCACGTACGTCTCGGGCCGGCTGCCCGGCATCCGGACCTGGTACATGGACGCCGTGCACGGCGATCTGGCGTCTCACGAGCCGAGCTTCCCCGCACTACAGGATCTGCTCGATTCCGGTGCCACCACACGACTCTCGGACAGCCCACTCAGCTCGGCACGCGGAGGCGCGCACGACTACCGGGCGCTGCCCGAACCGGTGCTCTATCCCACCGAGACGTCGCTGGCGGCCGACCTCCTCGGGAAAGCCGCGCGCAAGCCGTATCAGGAGGGCACGCAGCCCAGCTTCCGGGTGTCGGTGGTCCACGACGATCTGCGCTACGCGCGCTATCCCATCGTGGTGGGCCATTACGAGGGCGACACCATCATCGGCGCCGAGGCCCAGTTGGACGGACTGCTGCGGGGCGCGCTGACCGAACGTTATGCACTCGGGCTCTACCCGGGTGAGTTCGGATCCGTGGCGGTCGTCCTCCGCAAACCCACGGCAGTACAGAAGGCGCTGGCCCTACCGACCGGTGCGATCGTCGTCGGCCTGGGCAAATGGGGCGAGCTCAGCGCCGGCCAACTGAGCGACCTGCTTCGCCGCGCCGCACTCCAGTACGTGCTCGAACGACGCGACGGTCTGGGCGGGCCCACCGACGCGGACCGGGCAACGGAGAAGATCGGGCTGTCGGTACTGCTGGTGGGTGGCAACTCGACCGCGAACATCGCGGTCGGAGATTCCGTCGGGGCCATTCTGCGCGCGATCGGTCAGGCCAATCGCGAACTCGCCGAAGGCAACAGCAATGCGCTGACCATCCAGGAAGTCGAGATCGTCGAGCTCTATGCCGACACGGCGATCGAGGCCGCGCATGCGGTCAATCGCTTGGCTCCGCTGATCGGTAAGGAGCTGCGCACCGAGATCGAGGCGACGCAACTGCTGCGGCACGGCCGTGAGGGACGCCGGCGACTGACGGCCTCGGCCGGCCGCCAGCACGCGTGGCGTAGGTGGGAGGTCAGCGTTGTCGAGCCGCCCCGCAAAACCCAGCCCGCATGCCTGCCCAAACCGCTCGCCGACCGCCTCAAGCGCGCGGTGCTCGAGTCGGACAACGCCGACTCGGAACTCCTTGCCGCGCTGGCCGAACTGGCGATCAGCGGGCCCGCCGAGCAAGCCGAGGCCCACCGCGAGATCAGATTCCTCACCTTGTCGGACCGCGCCCGCGCCGAAGCGACCAGCCAGCAACGGCAACCCGAACTGGTGGACCGGCTGATCAAGAGCTCGATCTCCCAGACCAGTTTCCGCTCAGATGAATCGCGGGTGCTGTTCGAACTCACGGTCCCCAACGAGCTCAAGTCGGGACTCGCCCAGGTCGACAACCTGGTGCTGGTCCTCGATGCCGAAAGTGCCACCTACCCATGGGAACTGATGAGTGCCGGCGAAGAAGCGTTGTGCATCGACAAGGCCCTGGTGCGGCAGTTGCAGACCACGAAGTACCGTCCACAGATCGGAGCACGCGCCGGTACCTCGGCGTATGTGGTCGGCGATCCGCTGGTCAGCGCGCCGTTCAGACAATTACCGGGCGCGATGGCCGAAGCCGGCACGGTGTACGATCTACTGCGCGGACGCTTCGACGTCGAGAAGCCCGCGACGAGGCCGACTGCACTCGAAGTGCTCGCCGGGCTGTACCAGAAGCCCTACCGCATCGTGCATCTGGCCGGCCACGGCCACTACGAACCGCCGGCTACCGCGGACGGCAAGGCCCGCAGCGGGATGGTGCTCGACAACGGCGTCTTCCTCACCGCCGTCGAAGTCGGCCAGATGCAGCAGGTACCCGAGCTGGTCTTCCTGAACTGCTGCCACATCGGTCAGACCGGGCCGGAGGCGCCCTCGCGCCCGTCTGCCGTCGAGTTCAACCGGCTGGCCGCCAGCGTTTCCCGCGAGCTGATCGAGATGGGCGTACGTGCGGTGGTCGCTGCCGGCTGGGCCGTCGACGATGTCGCCGCCAAAGAATTCGCCCAGAAGTTCTACGAATGCATGCTCGGCGGCGAAGCTTTCGGCTTCGCGCTCAGAACCGCGCGTTGTCACACCTACGAACTGTTCCGCGAAAGCAACACCTGGGGTGCGTACCAGGCGTACGGCGATCCCGATTACCGGCTCGATCCCACTGCCGGCGGGACGCCCTCGGCGTCCCCAGGACGCGTCGATATCGCCGAGTTCATCGATGCGGTAAACCACGTCGGCCGCAAGCCCGAAACCGGCTCCACAACTCTGGTTTCACGCGCACCACTCGTCGAGCAGCTCAACGCCCTGGTGCACGAATGCCCCGCCGACTGGCTTGAGCAGACCGACGTTCAGATGGCGATCGGCTACGCGTACGGCAATCTGAGGCGGTTCGAGGATGCGCGCCGATACCTGATCGCGGCCCTGGCCGGAGAGGGTGAAACCTCCACGACGACGATGCGTGCCGTTGAGCAGCTCGCCAACTTCGAGACACGTATGGCCAATGACGTCGCCGCCACCGAACCCGACTCTGCCCAGCAGCTGTACGCGTCGGCCATCGAGCGCCTCGAGCGCCTCCTCGCGGTGTCTGAGACCGCCGAGCGGTACAACCTGCTCGGTGGTGCCTACAAGCGTCGCGCTGCGGGCGAATCGACCGGCAGGACAGCGAAGAAGATGCTGGCTCGCGCGTGCGAACACTACCGTCAGGCACATCTGCTCACGCTGCAGCGTCAACGCCTCGATCCCTATGCGGTACTGAACTGGCTGACCCTGGCCACCATCCTCGAAAAACAGGTACCCGACGCCGACGCGCTGATCGACCGTTGCGTGACCACTGCGCACGAGCAGTTCTCGACCGACCGCCGGTTCTATACAGCGGTCTCGATCGCGGACGCGGCGTTGGTGCGCGCGCTCAGGTCGGGTCGGCTCGGGCAGAACGGCCAAGCGGGAGAACAGGCGCTTGCCCACTTGCTGGCCCACTTCCAGGAAGTTGTCCTGCTCGCCGTACCTACCCTGGGCAACCTCGATTCGGTCTGCACTCACCTCGAGGTCACCGGCAGGCTCTTGATGAAGATTCAGCCCAACCGGGCCAGTAGCCGGATGACGGTGGCCCACCTGGCTGAGCTGTGCCGCAGAATCTCCGGCGACCAACCCAATGGCCAGGGAGTCGAGCCCGCTGCCTCCGCGATCCGCAACGGGTCGGCCCCGAAGCCGGCTGCCGGGCGGCCGAAGCCGCCCAGGCGCCGACCGGGCGGCGAAGGGATGTCAGGTTAGGGGCCGGTGCGGCATCAGCGCATTCGGCGGGATCTGGCCGAACTTGCCCGCCTGGTAGTCCTCCAGCGCCTGGATGAGCTCGGATTTCGAGTTCATCACGAAGGGGCCGTAGTGGAAGACCGGTTCCCGAATCGGCTTGCCGCCCAGCAGCAGAACCTCCATCGCCGGCCGGTTCGAATCCTGAGTTCCCTCGGCCGACACGGTGATCCGATCGCCCGGGCCCAGCACTGCGAGCTGGCCCTGATGGATCGGGTGGGCTACCGGGCCGACGCTGCCGCGTCCGCTCAGTACGTACACGAGTGCGTTGAAGTCGCGGTTCCACGGCAGGTTGAGCTGCGCGCCCGGTTCGATCGTGGCGTGCGCCATGGTGATCGGGGTGTGCGTGCTTCCCGGGCCCTGCGCACCGTCGATCTCACCGGCGATGATCCGGACGAGAGCTCCGCCGTCCGGTGAGGACAGCAGTTTGGCGTCGGGACCCTCGATGGCCTGGTAGCGCGGCGTCGCGAACTTGTCCTTCTTGGGCAGGTTCACCCACAGCTGGATGCCGTGGAAGGTGCCGCCGCTCTCGACGAGCTCGGCCGGTGGGGTCTCGATGTGCAGGATGCCCGATCCTGCCGTCATCCACTGGGTGGCTCCGTCGGTGATCAAACCGCCGCCACCGTGGGAATCCTGGTGGGCGAAGCGACCGTCGATCATGTAGGTGACGGTTTCGAACCCGCGGTGCGGGTGCCAATCGGTGCCACGTGGCTCTCCGGGCTGGTACTCGACCTCCCCCATCTGATCCATGTGGACGAACGGGTCGAGGTCTGCGGCGCTGACTCCGGCGAATGCGCGCACGACGGGGAATCCCTCGCCCTCGTACCCGCGCGGTCCGGTCGTGACGGAGCGGACCGGGCGCTCGGTTTCCGACGCCTGAGCTGCCCCGATGCGGGGCAGGGTCAAGGTGTCTGCAGTGATGGCTGGCATCTCCTACCTCCAATGTGTGTAGCCTGATGACAGCTATAACCGGACTGCGGTCCGATTATTCCTTGGCGGGTACGCGGCGGTCAGGCCAGAGCTGCCAGCGCGGCCGCACGGGCCTCGGCCGCCGACGCCGTGTCCAGGACCGCCCCGGCCGCGGTGCTGCATTGCTGCAGCGTCACCTGCGCGATCCGCGCGCCCACCGCGGCGATCGCCGCCGGCGCCATCGACAACGACGTCACTCCCAAGCCCACCAACACCGCGGCCAACAGCGGGTCGGCCGCGGCCTCGCCGCACACGCCGACCGGCTTACCCACCGCCGCTCCGGCCCGCGCCGCCAATCCCACCAGTGCCAGCACCGCGGGCTGCCAGGGATCGGTGAGTGCCGCCAAGTCGGCCGACATCCGATCGGCGGCCATCGTGTACTGCGCGAGGTCGTTGGTACCGATCGACAGAAAGTCGACGTGTTCCAGAATCTTGTCGGCCATCAGGGCGGCCGCGGGCACCTCGATCATCACCCCGGGGGTGAGTCCGTGCGAACGTGCCTTGGCGGCAAAGCTTTTAGCCTCGGCTGCAGTGGCGATCATGGGCGCCATCACCCACGGTCGAGTTCCGGTGGTCTTGGCCGCCGCGGCCACCGCCGCGAGCTGGCGATCCAGCAGGCCGGGGTTGCCCTCCGCGATCCGGATACCGCGCACACCGAGTGCCGGGTTCGCCTCCTCGGGGTGGCCGGCGAACTTCAGCGGCTTGTCCGAGCCGGCGTCGAGGGTGCGAACCACCACTTTGGCTGTCTTGCTCCCCACGTCCGCGGCGGCCCCGGCGAACGCCGCCAGCACCTCGCCGTAGATCGTGGCCTGTTCCTCGACCGTCGGCTCAGTATCCCGGTTGAGGAAACACAGTTCCGTACGGAACAACCCGACACCCTCGGCCGGAGTTTCGCGTGCAGTCCTCGCGGCCGCGCCATCCTGCACATTCGCCAGGATCGCGACGGTGTGACCGTCTGCCGTCGCGCCAGGACCGGTCCACTGCCGAACCGCCAGCGCATCACGCTGTGCGGCGGCAACAGCCTCGGCGGCGACGGTCGGATCCGGATCGGTGGTCACCGTTCCCGCGGTTCCGTCGAGCAAGACCATGGCACCGGCGGCAACGGCGTCGAGCCCACTGATCGCCACCACGCACGGAATCCCGAGCTGGCGGGCGATGATCGCAGTGTGACTGGTCGGGCCGCCCAATGTGGTGGCCAATCCGACCACCAGCTGTGGATCCAAACCGGCGGTATCAGCCGGCGCCAGATCTTCGGCACACAGGATCGACGGGATATCCGGCAGTGGCACACCGGGTTCCGGCAGTCCAGACAGCTCGGCGATAACACGGTCGCGGATATCCCGCAGATCGGTGACACGCTCGGCCATCAACCCGCCGAGCTGCGTAAACAGCTCCGCGAACTGGTCGACGGCCTCGGTTACGGCGCGGACAGCGGGCGTGCCGGCGCCGATCCGCTTCTCGGCGGCGCCGATCCAGGCCCGGTCCTGGGCCAGTGTCGCGGTGGCGGCCAGGACTTCTGAGGCCGCGCCCGTGGCGTGCTCCGCCCGGCCCCGCAGCCGGGTGGCGACCTCCGTCGCCGCAGCGGCGAATCGCGCCGCCTCGGCCGGGCGGTCCGCCTCATCGATGTCACCGGCAGGAACCCGGACCTCCGGAAGCCTGTTGACCCGGATCACCGGTGCGTATTGCACACCCGGAACCACCGGGACCCCGTGCAGCACGGACAGTGATCCGACCGACGATGTAGTGCCCATGTGAGACAGATTACAGAAATACGTTGACAAGTCAACACAGCCAGGCGTAAAACAACATATATCAACATTCTAATTGGCTCGAACCCACATAAACGGAGGCTCATGTACGCCGAGGAGCGCCAGCAGGCCATCGCCGCGCTGGTCATGAGCAGGGGTCGCGCCTCCGTCGCCGAACTGGCGCAGGCGTACGACGTGACCACCGAGACCGTCCGCCGGGATCTGGCCGTCCTCGACAAGGCCGGTGTGGTGCGCCGCGTACACGGCGGCGCCGTCCCCGCCCGGGCACTACACCTCGTGGAGGCCGGCGTCGGGGAGCGCGACACCACCCGCGCCGTGCAGAAAGACGCCATCGCCGCGGCCGCCGTCGACTTCTTCCCCCTCACCGGCGCCAGCGTGCTGCTCGACGCCGGCACCACCACCGCCCGCGTCGCCGCACAATTGCCGACGGATCGCGAGCTCACCATCGTGACCAACTCCGTGCCCATCGCCGGCCACCTCGCCACGATGCCCACCGTCACCCTGCAGTTGCTCGGCGGACGGGTCCGCGGCCTCACCCAAGCCGCCGTCGGCGAGCAGGCGCTGCGCGTACTGGACACCCTGCGGGTGGACATCGCGTTCATCGGCACCAACGCCATCAGCGTGCGGCACGGACTGTCGACGCCGGACACCGAGGAAGCCGCGGTGAAGCGCGCCATGGTTCAGGCCGCGAATTACGTCGTGGTGGTCGCAGACTCATCAAAAGTCGGTGAAGAGGATTTCGTCAGCTTCGCCCCGATCGACAGCGTGGACACCCTGATCACCGACAGCGAGATCTCCGATGCCGACCGCACTCTGCTCACCGAGCACGGCGTCGAGGTGGTGATCGCATGATCGTCACCGTCACCCCCAACCCCAGCCTCGACCGCACCGTCACCCTGGGATCGCCGCTGATCCGCGGAGCGGTGCAGCGCGTCGATGCCGTCACTGTCGAACCCGGCGGCAAAGGCATCAACGTCGCCCGAGCACTGACCCTGGCCGGGGTCGCCACCCAAGCGGTGTTGCCGGCCGCCGACGGCGATCCTCTTGTCGGCGCGCTACGGGCGCTTGATGTGCCGTTCACCTGTGTTGCCATCACCGAACCCGTCCGCACCAATTTCGCCATCACCGAATCCGACGGCACCACAACGAAACTCAACGAGCGTGGCGCTGTTGTCGACGGCGACGCATTGGAAGCGCTGACCCGCTGCGTGCTGGCCAAGGCACAGGACGCGTCCTGGGTGGTGCTGTCCGGATCGCTGCCGCCCGGCCTGCCGGTGGACTGGTACGCCCAGGTGGTCTCGCTGCTGACACCACTGGACTGCCAGGTTGCCGTCGATACCTCCGAAGCGCCGCTGGCGGCGCTGGCCGACGCGTTCGAGGTCGCCGCGCCCGACCTGATCAAGCCCAACGCAGAAGAGCTCGCCGACCTGGCCGGTGTATCAGCTGTTGAACTGGAATCCGCTGCTTCCCAAGGTGACCCGTCGCCAGTGGTGACCGCTGCAGGGCGGCTTGTCGGGCGGGGCGTCGGTGCAGTGCTGGCCACGCTGGGCGCTGCCGGCGCGGTACTGGTCGAGGGCACCGGGGCCTGGCTGGCGACGCCGCCACCGATCGGGCCCCGAAGCACCGTCGGTGCCGGCGACGCATCGTTGGCCGGCTACCTGCGTGCCGCGGTCACCGGTGCCGACGCCCCGCGACGACTGCAGATGGCGGTCGCATACGGCAGCGCCGCCGCGGCCCTCCCCGGATCGGCCCTGCCCAGCCCAGCCCAACTCGACCTTGAGGCTGTCCATGTCCACCCACTGAAGGTGTCGCTATGACTCAACCGATCATCACCCCCGATCTGGTCCTGCTCGACGTCGACGCGGGCGGTGACAAGGAAGCCGTCATCACACGCCTGGTCGACGCACTTGCCGAGGCCGGCCGCACCAGCGACAGCGCCGGCCTGGTGGGAGCCGCCATGGCCCGCGAGGGTCAGTCCGCCACCGGACTGCCCGGCGGCATCGCGATTCCGCACTGCCGCTCGCCCTATGTCGACACCCCCACCATCGGATTCGCCCGGCTGTCACCGAAGGTCGACTTCGGCGCCCCCGACGGGCCAGCCGATCTGGTGTTCCTGATCGCAGCACCGGAATCCGGTGGGGCCGAACACATGAAGCTGCTCTCCAGCCTGGCCCGGGCACTGGTCCGCAAGGACTTCGTCGCGTCGCTGCGAGACGCCGGGAACGTTTCCGAGGTGGTGACGCTCGTCGACGGCGTGGTTAACCCCACGCCTGCCGCTGCCTCTGTTCCCGAGCCTGAGCCGGCCAAAGCGGTGTCGATCGTCGCGATCACAGCCTGCCCCACCGGCATTGCCCACACCTACATGGCGGCCGACGCACTCAAGCAGGCCGCCGAGACCGCCGGCGTGGATTTGGCGGTCGAAACCCAAGGTTCGTCGGGCAGCACCCCGCTGTCGGCGGCCACCATCGCCGTAGCCGACGCCGTCATCTTCGCCACCGACGTCGGGGTCAAGGACAAGCAACGCTTCGCAGGCAAGCCCGTCGTCGCCTCCGGCGTCAAACGCGCCATCAACGAACCCGACACCATGATCTCCGAAGCGGTCGGTGCCGCGGGCAATCCCGATGCCCCACGGGTGGCCGGCTCTGCCGGCGAGGAGGCTCCTGCCGCGTCCGGGGACGTGGGCTGGGGCACGCGGGTTCGGCAGATCCTGCTGACGGGCGTGAGCTACATGATCCCGTTCGTCGCCGCCGGCGGCCTGCTGATCGCGCTGGGCTTCCTGTTCGCCGGGTATGACATCGGCAATACCCCTGAGGGCCAACCGAGCCCGTTGGCCTACGGAATGAATTCGCTGGGCCACCACATCGCCGTCACCAACACCCTGGCCGACCTGCCGCCCGGTGGTCTGACGCAGTACCTCGGGGCGGTGCTGTTCACGCTCGGCGGGCTGGCCTTCATGTTCCTGGTACCCGCGCTGGCCGGCTACATCTCCTTCGCGATCGCCGACCGGCCCGGTATCGCACCCGGTTTCACCGCCGGAGCCGTGGCCGTCTTCGTCGGCGGAGGGTTCATCGGCGGCATCGTCGGAGGTCTGATCGCCGGGTTCGCCGCACAGTGGATCAGTTCTTTCAAAGTGCCGCAGTGGTTCCGGGGATTGATGCCCGTGGTGGTGATCCCGCTCGGCGCCTCGCTGATCGTAGGCCTGTTGATGTTCCTGCTGCTCGGGCGTCCTCTGGCCGCACTGACCACCGGCCTGACCAACTGGCTCGGTGGAATGACCGGAACCTCCGTCGTGGTGCTCGGCGTGATCCTCGGGTTGATGATGTGCTTCGACCTGGGCGGCCCGGTCAACAAGGCGGCCTACGCATTTGCCACCGCGGGCCTCAACGTCGCCGATCCCGCCACCTTGCGCATCATGGCAGCGGTGATGGCCGCCGGGATGGTGCCGCCGCTGGCGATGGCACTGGCATCGACGCTGCGTCCGGGGCTGTTCACCGAGCCCGAGCGCGAAAACGGTCGTGCAGCCTGGCTTCTCGGCGCATCGTTCATCTCCGAAGGCGCCATCCCATTCGCCGCCGCGGATCCACTGCGGGTGATCCCGTCGATGATGTTCGGCGGCGCCGTCACCGGCGGCATGATCATGGCATTCGACGTCACGCTGAAAGCACCGCACGGCGGCATCTTCGTGTTCTTCGCGATCGGCAACCTGCTGTGGTTCCTGACCGCCCTCGCCGCCGGCACCATCGTGGCCGCCCTGGCCGTCATCATGGCCAAACAATTCATCAAACCAACCGTCACCACACCGGACACCGCGGCACTGGCCACCACCTAGTTACAACCACTTAGTCACAACCACCTAGTCACAACCCCAAGGAGAGAACATGCCCAGCAAGACAATCACCGTCGGTTCGGCCATCGGCCTGCACGCCCGCCCCGCCGCGATCATCGCCGAAGCGGTGGTCAACGCCGGCGTGCCAGTCACCCTGTCCATGGATGGCGGCGAGCCCGTCGACGCCGGCTCGGCCCTGATGATCATGACCCTCGGTGCCGGCAACGGCGCCCAAGTGACCGTGGAATCCGACGACGCCGATGTGCTGGCGACCGTGGCGGGTCTGGTGGAACAGGATTTGGACGCGTAGTTGGGGGTGTGAGCGTCAGCAGCGATCGTGTTCCTTTTGATCTACAACGGAATTCACCCTCTGTAAGGCTGCTGCGGGCCCCGTCCCTGCGAGACCGCGTGGTTCATCGCGTTGCGCACAGCGGCGAGCATGCCTTCGTAGGTGGCGATTTCGCGGTCAAGGTGCTTGTTGAACGCGGTGCGGGCCTCGTCGATCCGCTTTCCCGGTGGCTCCTTTTGCCTCTTGACGTAATCGACGACGACCTCGCACCGGTCCGCCTCCGCCGCCAATTCCCCATATGGTGCGGACCAGATCCGATCGTGCGGCCAACGCGCCCAGAACATCGACGATTGCGTCATCAACAGGGCCATGTCCCGATTGGTCCCCTTGCTGCTCCAGTAATCGATCGAGCACATGAATACACAGAAAGCTATTGCCACACAGGCGATGATGAGGATCGCCGGGGCTACCGATGCGGTACTGCGCACCAAGTCCAAGGCGGAATTCTGCGTAGCAGCAAGGACACGAACAGCGGTCATCGTTGTCCGCTACCCGCGGCGTAGTTCAACGCATCGGCCAACGAACTCGCCTGCCCGCGCATTGCGATAGCTCGCGCGAGGGCTGCATTACCGCGGTCGCCGGAGCCGGCCCGTTCCTCGATGAGGAGAGCCAACTGCCAACAGCGTTGGGCCTCCGCCGCCAACTCCGGATACGGCGCGTTCCTAAGCCGGTCCGCCGGCCAACGAGTTCGAAACTGTTCGGATTCCCTGGCCAATCGAGACGCATAGGATTTCCGCCACGCGGCCATGAATCGAAAGACGCAGAACATGGCCAGGGCGCCGAAACCAATCAGGCAAAGCACTGCGATCGCGGATGACAGATATTCCTCAGGTGTGTCCGGCCAACTACGTGCGGCGAGTACGGCCATAGGCACCGACACACTGATCATGGGCGCATTTTAAGGCAGCCGCGATGAATCCGAAGCCAACGCCGCTGGTAGTCGCCGATATTTGGCGCTCAGACAGCCAGTCAGACGTTGTTAGGCTAGCCCCACATCACTGAAGGAGGGCCCGGTGGGTCTGGACCAAGCTGTTGACATCATTGAGGTTGGCTTTGCTGTCAAGGGCACCGCAGAACACGCAACCAGCCTTGATAAGCCGCTTTCCCGGATAGGCCTCGGGGCGGACGCGCTTGGTGGTCTGCAGATGGCGGGCGAGTTCGCCGCAGCCAAGCTCGGAAAGCCTGTGACGAACTTTGGCTCGTACGCGTCGCCGGCAAAGCGGATTGAAGGTTTCGGGACGCCGATCATCGGCGCGGCCCTGATAGCCGTCAACACGATGCAGTTGACGTGCGGATTCGGCGATCCAGAGACCGGCGACCGCTTTAGCGACGGTGCAGATCACTTCAATACGGTCTCGGACACATTGAGGAGCGCAACGCCCACCGAATTGTGGCACGGGACCGGATCAGAGTCCTACACCGGCCAGAATGAGAAGCAGCAGGACCGTGCGGAAGCTGTGAGCAAGATCGACGCGGACGTCAAGGAAATCGTGGAGAATCAGGCGAAGCAGGTTGAAGCCACGCGCGACATGCTGGACGTTGTTGCGACCTCCATGACCATCTGCATCCCGATCGCGATCGTCATCGGAAAGTGCCCACCGGCGGGGCCAGCGCAACAGATGGCGTTCGAGCTGGGGGTTGTTGCTGGAGCAATGCCGATCGCGATGGGGACGGTCGCACGAATGCGCCAGCAATCAGCGAGCAATACGCAGCAGTTCATGCGAGCAGCAAACGCTTACCATGAGATCGCGGCAGGTGCAAAGCCCACCGGAGCGCCGCCATCCTTCATATCACCACCAGACGGAAATACGACCTCAGCGCCATGGAGCCCGTCCAATGGCACGTCGACAGGTACAGGAGAGGGGTCCATCGATGTCTGAAGGCATCCTCGGCGTTACCGCGCCATATGTAAGGCAACTGTCTGGGCGCCAGCGCCAGGCTGCGGGCTACATCAAGGTGGGAGCGACGATCACCGACGGTGTCGGGGCTTCGATGCTCGTCAACCACGGTGTGATCTGTTCGGACAGTATCGCCGCCCTAGGTTTCGCCAACACCGCGCGCGAGGCTGCTTGCGCGGCAATGGCATCCATGTCATACGGCCTGGCGGAGAAGCTGGATAGCGCTGCATCGCAGTACGACCGGACAGATGCTCAGGGCGCAGGCATGCTCGGTAGCCAGATGCATCCCCGGTGACCAACCGGCTCTCGAGCGGTCGACTGCGATGCGTTATTACTGACACATGACCCCACACGATTCGGACGACTGGGACGACGCCATCGACGGCCTCGACGCGCTGGACTTCGGCGCATCCTCGTTCGATGACGATTCATCCGGACTCGATGCGCTACCGGACTATGTCGCAACCCGTGGCGATCACGACGCAGTCCACGACTACGCCGACGACGAAGCCGGGGAGTTTGACGAGGGCGGCCTTGGCGCCATCGACGGCGCAGCCGTGCCCGACGACCAAGAGCGGATTCCCGCGGTCCAGGCCATCAACCCACCCGGCACCGTCGTTGTCACCGCCTATCTCAACGGCTCGGTCGCTCAGGTGGACCTCGATCCAAAGGTGACCATGCTGACCGAGGCCCAGCTGGCCGACGAAGTCCGGTTTGTGGCTGGAGTAGCCGCCAAACGTGCGACAGCGGTAATGCACGTCGGCGTAGTGAACATGCTTGTTGCGCAGGGCATGGACTTCCGAGATGCTCAGGACTTCGTCGCGACGAATCTGCCGTACGCTACCCCGGAGCAAGCGGGGGAAGCTGAACTTGCGCTCATCGCGCGGCACTCCAGTCAGGCAGGCTGAGCGTCGGGACGCTACCGTCCCTTCGACGGCCGCTGAAGGGTGTCGAAGGGATCAGCAGAGTGATGTAGTTCGTCTGCAGTCTGCCGATCACTGTTGTAGTCGTCGGTGAATCGACCCATATACGCGTAAAGCTTTGGCTGACAGGCATTCCCGTCGGAGAGAAGGCTTCCACGGTCGCCTAGAGTCCAGTTTGACGCCGTGGCGTGCCGGAGTTCTTCTCATACGCCGGCAGTCCCTAGATCAGTGCGTCGTCAGCGAGCTTGCCTGTCAAGGTGAACCGACCGTAGACCGCTCGTTCAGGTACTCCGGTTGTGCAATTGCAGATACCGTTTGACGGCGGTGTGCGTGAATCCCCGGAGTAGTTCGATGGCCATATTCCGGTTGGGGCTGTCAAGCCTTCTACGGATGGGTCGGCACTACATGACCGCCGGGCTCTAGCTCACTCTGTAAACCCTGATGAGCCGGCCGGTCGCCCTGAGCGCCCCGGTACAGCCCCACACCAGGGCACAGCGCCCAGGAGGCCTAGCGCGGCAGGCCTCAAGTAAGTCCCCGAACCTCCTTCTCCGACCCCTAGCGTTGCCACGTGCAACACTCACCGCGGGCACAAAGCGTTATCAGCCCCACCTGGGCACCCTTATGATTGCCTGCGTGCAAATAGCCGGACGGCTTGACGTGAGACGATGCGTTTCTAAACAGGCCGGATATTGTTTGCTGAAAGTGCACCAGCACACTGCAGACATGTCCGACGTCATTGGGGGAGTGTGAGGCGTGCAGCGCTTAGCCGTGATGCTGCTGGCAGTTTTGTTGGCCCTATTCAGTGCGCCACCGGCGTTCGCGATCGATCCGCCAGCGATCGACGCCGCAGCCGTTCCACCTGATGAAACCGGCCCCGACCAGCCGACCGAGCAGCGCAAGATCTGCGCGACGCCGACGGTCATGCCGAATTCGAACTTCGCCGACAAACCGTGGGCGGCCGACTATCTGAAGCTGGCCGAGGCGCAGAAGTTCGCAACCGGCGCCGGGGTAACTGTCGCGGTGATCGACACCGGGGTCAACGGTTCCCCCCGGGTACCGGCCGAGCCTGGTGGCGACTTCGTCGACGCCGCGGGCAACGGGATGTCCGACTGTGACGCCCACGGGACCCTGACCGCATCGATCATCGCCGGCCGCCCGTCCCCCACCGACGGATTCATCGGTGTGGCCCCGGATGCACGACTGATTTCGCTGCGTCAGACGTCGGTCGCGTTTCAGCCCAAGGGTTCGCGCCAGGATCCCAACGACCCGAACACCACCCAGACCGCGGGCTCGATCCGCAGCCTGGCCCGGTCGGTGGTGCACGCGGCCAACCTCGGCGCGCAGGTGATCAACATCAGCGAGGCGGCCTGCTACAAGGTCACCCGTCGGATCGACGAAACCAGCTTGGGTGCAGCCATCAACTATGCGGTGAACGTCAAGGGCGCGGTGATCGTTGTCGCCGCCGGCAACACCGGCCAGGACTGCAGCCAGAATCCGCCACCGGATCCGTCGGTTCCGGCCGATGCCCGCGGCTGGAAGGGTGTGCAGACGATCGTGAGCCCGGCCTGGTACGACCCGCTGGTGCTCACCGTCGGCAGCGTCGGCCAGAACGGTCAGCCCAGCAACTTCTCGATGTCGGGTCCGTGGCTGGGCGCGGCAGCACCCGGCGAGAACCTCACCGCGCTGGGTTACGAGGGCCAGCCGGTCAACGCCACCCCGGGTGAGGACGGCCCGGTGCCGCTCAACGGCACGTCCTTCTCGGCGGCCTTCGTCTCCGGCCTGGCCGCACTGGTGAAGCAGCGCTACCCGGACCTGACCCCGGCCCAGATCATCAACCGGATCACCGCCACCGCACGCCATCCCGGCGGCGGCGTCGACAACTATGTCGGTGCCGGCGTGGTCGATCCGGTAGCCGCACTGACGTGGGAGGTTCCCGAGGGTCCGGCCAAGGCGCCGTTCCGGGTCAAGGAAGTACCGCCGCCGGTGTACATCCCGCCGCCAGACCGTGGGCCGATCACCGGTGTCGTGGTGGCCGGAGTAGCACTGGCCCTGATTCTCGGGATCGCTGCGATGACCCGACGCGCATTGCGACGGCGCCAGTGAACTTCCTGCGCCGGAATTTCGGCTTCAAATTCACCACGGGGCACGCGATCTGGGCGGCCACACTGATACCGGCGTGCGTTGCGGTGTGCCTGCACTTCCACCTGCTGTGGCTGGGCATCACGCTGTCGGTGTTGATCGCGATCTTCTCGGTGCTCACCATTCGTGGCTACCGGCTCACCGGCTGGGTCCGGGCGGTCTTTTCCTGGCGGCGGCGCCATCGCAGCACTCCCGACGTGGCGTCGGAGCCTGCGGTCGGAGCCACGGTCATGCCGGGAGATCACGTCGCCGTGCGCTGGCAAGGTGATTACCTGGTCGCGGTGATCGAGCTGTTGCCAAGGCCTTTCACCCCGACCGTGATCGTCAACGGCAACGCCGTCTCTGATGACACCGTCAGCACCAAGCTGGTCGAGAAGTTGCTCTGGGCGCACTGCCCCGATCTGGAAGCCGACGTGGTGTCGGCCGGCTACCGCGTCGGCAAGACCGCACCGTCGAGCCTGGTGGCGCTCTACGAACAGGTGGTGGGCCCGTACCCGGCGCCGGCGAACCGGCGCACCTGGATCGTGCTGCGCGCCGACCCGGAGAAGACCCGGCGTTCGGCCCAGCGCCGCGACAGCGGGGTATCCGGATTGGCCCGGTATCTCGTCGCGTCGGCGACCCGCATCGCGGATCAGTTGGCCAGTAATGGAATCGACGCCCGGTGCTCACGTAGCTTCGATGATTACGACAAGGCCACCGAGATCAGCTTCGAGAAGGAAACCTGGTCGGTGATCAAGGGCCGTAGTACTTTCACCGCGGCATATAACGCACCCGGTGGCCCCGATGTCTGGTGGTCGGCCCGGGCCGATCACACCACCACGTGCGTACGGATCCGTCCCGGTGCGGCGCCGACCTCGACTGTATTGCTGACGACGCTGTCGAATCCGACTACGCCGCGCGGGTTTTCCTGCCTCTACGGCGGACAACGGGCGGCCCTTCAGGGCCTCACGCCCGTCACCGACAAGCACTATGACCTGCCGATCGGCTCGGCCGGGGTGCTGGTCGGTGAGACGTCCGACCGCTACCCGGTGTACATGCCGTTCGACAACGTCGACGTCAGCATCAACCTCGGCGACGCCCGGCTGTTCACCCAGTTCGTCATCCGCTCGGCGGCTTCCGGCGCGGTGGTGACCCTCAGTCCCCAGTTCCGCGAGTTTGCGACGATGATCAACGGCCGCGTCGGGCGGGTGCCGCGCGTCGCCTGGCCGAACGCCACCACCTACCTGGGCCCGCATCAGGGGGTGGGCCGAGTGATCCTGCGGCCCAACTTTATTGACACACCACGGCACCGCCAGCTGCCGATCACGTTGATCAACCCGCGTGAAGAGAGCCGCTACCAGATGGCGCTCGAGCAGTGACATCAAGCTTCCTGGGAGAGGGGTCCCAGAAGGGTCGGGAGGAATAGTCATGACAGAAGAACTGAAGGTCGATACCAGCCAGCTTCGTAGCCGCGCGACGGAACTCACGGGGCTGACGTGGCCGGGTGAACCCACTCAGGTTCAGGCACCGAACGATCTCATGCCGGCAGGCACCGCCATCGACAACCTGAATAAGAATGCCGCCGCCCTGCAGCGCAGCAATAACTGGGCTAAGGAAGAGGCCGGACGCGTCGCGGACATCCTCGAGAAGGCAGCCACTGAGTACGACAAGAAGGACGAGGCGTACGCCGGGATACTGTCTTCCGATCCTGAGCGGATGGCAGCGATGGCAGACATCACGGTTCCGCCTCCGCCCGCACCGCGCCCGGCAGACCCGGAACCGATGGAGCCAATGGCCGCCATTCCCCCCGGTGAATGTATGAACATCAAGGTTGCCCAGGCCAAGCTCGAGGGAGGCGACCAGGGGGCTTCAGCTCGCAACGCCCACAGCCAGTGGTCGAAAACTGCATCCGATTTGAGCTCGATCCTCCCGATCACCACTATTCCCGCCTGGGAAGGCGGCGCGGCGGAGGCCGCTGAAACGTACCGGAAAGAGCTGGTGGACTGGATGAACCAGCTGTCCACCGCCTGGAATTCGCTCGCGCAGGTGGCAAAAAGCATCTACGACCAGCACAAAGCAACTTTGGATGCTCACACGCCGCTGTATGAGAAATATCTCGAGTTGGAGAAGGAACTGGCTGACGCCAAATCGTTTAGCTGGAATATCGTCGACGGCCTCGGGGACGCCTACGACCACCTGAACGGCCACGTTGAACGGGTTATCGCTGACATGGAGGAGCTGGAAAAGCAATCCCAAGACCTCCGCGACGGTTACGCAAGTTCCTTGGTGAGCCAACCGGTGCGGGCATCCAACCCTCCCCGTGGTGCGGGCGGCATCGAGGCCGGCCAAGTGCCCAACATCCCTGGGACGGGCGGCCCAACCTCCGGGATGGGAAACAATGGCACCGCCGGGACAGGCACACCCAAGATCCCCGAGATGCCGGCGCTCGATCAACCGTCCATGTCGCCGGCGAGCGCCGATCCCTCGGCCGGCCAGCAATCCGGAGGATCTCCGTCTGGCGGTGGCTCACCTTCGGGTGGCGGTGCCCCGTCGTCCGGAGGAGGGGCGCCGTCCACCGGCGGCACGCCCGGCGGTCTCGGTAGCGGCAAGCCGGAGATGCCCGGTCTCGGAGAGCCGAGCCTCAAGCCGGCCAGCGCCGGTGGCGGTGGCGGCATGGGCGGTGGCGGCGGCGGGATGCCCGCCGCACCGCTCGGTCCAGCCGTTGGAGCGGACTCGGTAGGGGCTTCACCTGCGGCTGCCCGCGGTGGCGGTGCGGCTACAGGAGTTCCGGGCGGCGGCGGTACGGGCGGTATGGGCGGCGGCATGGGTGGCATGGGCGGCGGCCACGGTCAAGGACAGGGCAAAGAGAAGCGCCGTAACGCCGCACTTGCCGGCGATGAGGATCTCTACGTCGAGGACCGCAACTACACCGAAGGCATCATCGGCCGGCGGAAGCGCAAGCCTGGTCAGGATGGGCAGGATTCCAAGTGACCGACGAGATGCATCCGCAGGTCGCCGCGGTTCTACGTCAAGCTCAGCAACTGCAGTCGCTGATGGACGAGCAACTGCACAAGATGAACACCGAAACGTTCACCGCGACAGACGAAGCCCAGAGCGTCGAAGTGACACTCAACGGGCACCACCATCTGATCGACGTGTACATCAAGGACGGACTGCTGAGGTTAGGTGCCCAGGTCGTCGAACAACGCCTCAACGAAGCGATTCAGAAGGCCACCGCTTCGGCCACTGCCTCTATCGAAGCCGACCGTGAGCGGCTGGACGCGATGGTCGTCGAGTTGACCACGGACGGGCCACAACTGAGCTGAATCCGTCCGAGTGCCGACAACCCAGCTCGTCTCGCCACAAGAGCGAGACGACCTGGGCTGTCGGTGACGTGTTCACCTCAACTTAGACGGCGCCGGTTTCCCTCGCGCCCAACGGTTCTAATACCTACTCGGTCAGATCGCTCGGTTACACCGCATCCTATTCCGGTACGGGGAGCGCCTGCAGCGCGTCGTTAGCCATTACTGCGATGTGCTGCCAGTAAATCGCATCGGCTGTAGCGACGCGCAGAGCCTCGCCATCGACTGCGGTATAGGCACCGTGTAATGCCAACTCTTGCATGTGATTTGCGTACGGAATCAACGCTTCCAATTGAGGCACAGCTCGGCGGGTATCAGCGCTCAGCAATGGCCGGAAAACCTCCATCATGAGATCGAAACGCTTATCCTCCGGCGGTTGAGGATCGGTCGGTGCCGGCGGCAACATATCAACCAGCTGGGCGTCTGTGATCGTCCACAGTCGCGCAGCCACCTCCGGCGCGATCACCTCCAATCGTGACCGTCCCTGCATCCGTCCATCCGTGGGCAAGTCTTCGCGCTCCAACAACACAGTTGGCACGCCAGGATCCGAACCCTTGAACTGCGCCTCGAAACCGATCAGCGCACGCAGCGTCGTATTGTGCGCCTGAGCCCAACCATGCAGCGCCAGAATCGGATACGTCGTCCACTTAGCCCGCTCCTTGATCGGGATGGATTCGTCAATACTGGCGAACTTGACCCGGTCAGGCAGCTTCACACCCTGCGGGATATATCCCAGTCCATAGTTGTTCGCCACGACGATCGTGCCGTCCTGTGTCAATCCGGTGAGCCACATGAACTTCAGCTCGGCCACACCAACGTTGAGTGCCGCCGCAACCCTCCGTGCGAGCTCCAAGGGATCCGAGCCTGATCGCTTCGCCGCATTTTGGGCGGCATCGCGCTCCGCGCGCGCTGCCGACACCGGAATCGGCGCGACCTGCGCGCCACCGGCGATGTTTGCCGGCGGGCCCGCTGCTGGCGGTGGGGCCGCCCCAGGCGGCGCGACCGGTGCTGCAGGTGGCGGAGTCGGCGGCGGGCCCAGCGGCATACCGCCCATGCCCATGCCGCTTCCCATCGAGCCACCCGCGGCCGGGCCCTGTACCGGGGAAGCGGCCGGTTGCGCACCTGTTTGCGACACCGGCGCCGACGTTGTATTAGCAGGCGCCATCGCATCGCTCGCCGGAACCGCTGGCGATGGTGCCAATGGCGGGGGTGCACCACCGGAAGAGGCCGCGTGCACAGGCGTTCCCGCTGAATCAGCGAGGCCCTTTGAGAAGGCCTGCAACGGATCTGTCGGCGCAGCACCGACCGGCGCTTGGCCCGCGGCCTTCGACGGGTCCAGCCCGGCCCCTGCACTGGCCGCCGAGGAAGCCGGCGATCCGCTACTCGACAGACTGCTCGCCGCGCTAGACAAAGGGCTCGCGCTCGGGGCGCTCGGCGCCGACGGTGCGGACGGAGCCGGCACTCCGGAAGTGCCTGGCGTCGGAGGCCTTCCACCATTTATTGGCTGGCCGCTGGGCGGCATGCCTACCGCAGGCGGAGCCGAGGCTGTCTCGGCCTTGTTGTCCCCCTGTCCGCCAGTCGCCGCAGCAACCGCCTCAGCATCTCCGCCGACACCCGGTGCCGGAGTCTGGGCTGGCTCGGCCTTGTTGTCCCCCTGTCCGCCAGTCGCCGCAGCAACCGCCTCAGCATCTCCGCCGACACCCGGTGCCGGAGTCTGGGCTGGCTCGCGCTTGTTGTCCCCCTGTCCGCCAGTCGCCGCAGCAACCGCCTGGGCATCTCCATCCTTTGCCGCGCTATCTCCGGAATGCGGTTGCTTGTCTGTCGTATTACTCGCGAATGATACGGACGGTGAGCTACCTGACCCTGGCTCCGCGTCACCGCCTTGGCTCGCTCCTGGCGTACCGGTTCCATTGTCAAGGGCTGCGGCACCAGGACTCTCAGACGGTGGAGATTCCGGTCCCTCGGTTCTTCCGCTCAGGCCCTCGGCGAGCTTGTCGAGAAATTGCTTGTTTGCGATGTATGCCTGCTCGGCCATCTTCTTGGCAGCATTCTCGGCGTCTTTTTTGTCCGATTCTTTTTCGTAGTCTTTGTTCAATAGATCCGTAATTGCCTTGTGTGTGAGCCAGACATAGTCGGCAATCGCTTTTTTGGCGTTCCTGGTTGTCGACCACGCCTTAGCGCACCATTCGATCGCTGCAGTCAGCTGGTTTTCGAGATCCTCCATGGCCTTGCTATGCCGCTCGGCTTTCGCCGCAGCTGCCGACGCGCCGCCACCGAACCACACGAACAATCCATTGAAAACTTTGGCATGGACGGAGTCCCAATTTGCGCGGGCTTGAGTAACCGCTGACTTCAGGTAACTCAGCGCTTCTTTTCGCTGATCGAATACGGACTCATCGAATTCAGGCCACGCGCCAGGGCCCACCATAGTATCTATGTACTCGTCGCCGCCTGGCTTTGCAATTGGTCCGCCCAAGAGGGAAAATAGATCAGTAATATCGTCCAACATTACAGGGCCGGTATGCGCGGAATTCGCTACCACACTCATGACTCGGCAGCCTGACACGCCCACTTGATAGCGACGAACAGATAAGCCGCCGCCGCGGACAAGAAGTTATCGGTTACTGTATAACTTGGGATGTTCTCGACAAAGGCACGCCTATACTGGGCCGCAAAGACCGCGAGATCCTCCCATGCTGGGTTCCCACTTCGCCGGCCCAATTTCTCCATATCATCGGCGTTGGCGATCATCACAGGTTTAACAGCGTCGACGACAGCTTTGTGCTCAGGGGTCCATTCCGTCGCCGGAATTTTTGCATCAAGAGCGCGCCACGCCTCGGTGTCTTTGTCGAATCGTTCAACCATCGAGATCCACTCATCACACACAGGGCCACCGCCGTCAAGAAACTGCTTCGGTTCCAAGCTGCCTTGATTCAAGGCCTGTACGTCCGATGGAGGAGACGGATCTGAAATTAATGGCGCACTTTTCTGCGCTACGCGATATTCGATTGCGGAGCAGACCACATTCAGCGTCGAGAAGATCTTGTTGGAGGCTCCGATATTATTATCATCAGAGGAAGTATATGACGGAATCGAGTCAATCACTGCTTGTGAATATGCAATATACTGGTTATAGAGTTCGCGCATGATTCGATGTGGCGTGCGCTTGGCAAGGTCGCCGACTTTTTTGATTGCACCAGTCAGCGCAGCGCTCTTCTTATCGAACACCGCCCGCTGTTCGGGGGTCCATTGAGCTGCCGGTACTGAGTAGTCCTGCGCGTCCCACTCGGGGACCCGCGCAGATATATCGCGTGAAATTCCTCCCCACGCATCGCAGGTGGGGTCCTCGGTAATGATATTCGCCGGCCCGGTGTCATTGGCACTAGCGAATTCGGACCCACTGTTGGCGGTGTTGGACTGCGGACCGTTGCCGCCGCCCGAGTCTGGGCGCAGTACGAGAACAGTGCCGACGATACTGACGGCAATGACCGCGACTAACGCGAGACCAACCAAGATCCACTTGCCCTTACCGCCCTTGTTGGGACGCGGCGGAGCACCCCATGGCTGCTGCGGCCACTGTCCGCCGGGCGGCTGCGCGCCCGGGCGTTGCGGTGGTGGCCCGCCCCACTGCGGCCCACCGCCCCCGGCGGGTTGCGAACCGTAGGGCCCCTGGGGAGGAAGAGTCATCACCACACCTTCACGTAAACGAACACTGTTGGTCACAAAGAGACTGACGGGTCAGCCGGCGGCCGGCGCGTCGGCTGCGCCGGTGCCGGCGCTGCCTCTACCTTCGGCGCAGGGGGAGCGGCTTCGTCCGAAGGCCCGAGCGCGGGAGCACGCTGCGTACCGCTGTCGGGGGCCGCAGCACCGTCCCGCTGCTCATCTTCACCTTTCCGCTCATCGCGGTCGTCGCGGTCCTGTCGATCATCGCCGTCAGCCGCGTCCTCTCGCTTTGGTGCAGGCCCCGATCCGCCAGCACCACCTGCACCGGAGCCTTCCGCCGCAGCACCGCCGTGACCGAGTCCGCCACCCATCTGACCGAGCTGCTGCACGCTCTGCATGATCGTCTGCGGAATCTGACCCAACTGTTGAGCCATCTGCATGGGCACCTGGCCTAGCTGTTGGGCCATCTGCATGGGCATCTGCATGAGCTGACCGAACTGGCCTATCGCATCCATGCCCCCGCCGCCGCCACTCGACGAACCGAACTTCGAATCGAACTCCGCCAACCGGGCGTTGACATCAGCGTGCACTTGCTGGTCGGTCTTCTCGTACCGGTCAGCGGCCGTGCCAATGTCGGTTGCCGTCGTGCGCGCTTCGCTTCTGGTCGTCGGCATCATGTCGTGCAGCGACGACTCCACCTCATTGGTGCGGCTAGTCAACGCTTGCGCCAACCGATCTGTACCCAACGAAGGAAACGTACTCGGCGGATCCGGAAGTGCGTCGGCCGCATCTTTGAACCCCATGGCGCCCGCCCGTAGCTCGGCAATGTTGACCCGCAACTCACCTGTCACCACAAACCCCCATCAACTAGTCACGAGGAAACCCGACGTCCAGTCCGACCTGTAGCGTCGAGGCCCGGAAACACGACGACGCCGTTGCGGCCGCCAAACACAACATTCAGGCGGCGACCGGTGACGGTCTCCTCTACCAGTGGTTGAGCAAAATGCTACCCGAGCTCAAGACACGCTGAACGCACAACTTCTAGAGCTCGGCCTCGGCCCATTACCGCACGCTCTCTCTACGTTTTCAGCCCGCAAGACCATCCGCGGCTGTCCCAGAATCCGGCCCGCAGCTGCGCTGTCCAATTGCAGCCACGAGTTCCAGAACTAACCGCACCGGAGGCGACCCTGTCTGCTTCTCGGGGACGTGCACTCCCGCCTAGCCCATCGGTTCGTCGTCGTCTTCGGCATCGAACCCGTTATCTCACTGCAGAGGTAGCGGGCTGAGCGCTAGTGATCAGTGCCCCCGCAGAGTCCCGGGCGATGAGCGCGAGTTCGGCTTCGCCGGCCTGTTCCGGGGTCGCGACGGCATGTTCGATGTGACGACGTCCCGCGCTTGCTGGAAGACCATCCCCTGCTCGACCATCTTGTTCACCACACCGATATACACCACCGCTATCGCGCTTGGCGGCCCCGCCTGCCACCACGAACTACGCAACGACAGGCTTCAGCACCTCAGGATCGACCGGCAGTTCCTCACCGACCCATAACCGATAAACCGTCAGTGCAACCGCAGGTTCCGCAGCAGGTCGTACACGCCGGCGATCCACAGCAGCAGCGGGATCACTGCGGCGATGGCCAGGCCGTCGCTCAACTCCAGGATCCGCTTGGTCACCGGCGACACCCGGCGCACACCATCGGTGGCACCGACGGCGATCACGGCGACCAGACCCAGGGCGGTGTAGACCAACAGCACCATCCAGGCGCTGCCCGGGTACCACAGGCACAGGCGCACCATCACGCCCGTCGGCACGGCGATGGCCGCCGCGAGCAGGGACCAGGAGCACCAGCGTTCGGCGTACAACCGTGACCGGAAGCCACAGATCACGGCGACGAGCGTGGCCACGATCATGCTGTGCACGAAGAAGTGTCCTTGCACCACAACGGCAATGGCACCGACCGCCAGCACCAGTGAACCGGCGGACAGGAATCCGATCAGCAGCTGGCGGGTCAGCAAGCTGCGTTCTTGCAGTCGGGCGGCCGATTCCGGCACTGAGGCGATGATCGCCTTCCACGTGGGTGACGCTTCGTCGACCTCGTCCGGTGTGATGACCGGGTCCAGCAGCTCGTCGTTGGAGACCGACTCACCGGGCGCCGGGATCGGCGGCAGGGCGATACGGGCAACAGCGACAGTGAGTTTGGCGGCGTTGGTCACCACGATCAATCCGAACGCGATGGCGCCGGCCGGCACCCAGGTACCGGCACCGTAGCCGATCGCGATCGCCGCACCGGTGATCGCGATCGCCAGCACCGCGACGAATGAGGCCACATCGGCTCGGCGCCGCGGCCCGCCTCGGGTCGCCAGTGTCAACAACAGCACCACCGCCCCGGCACCGGCAACTTGCGGTGCGCCAAGGGAATCCGCGTCGTACGGCAATGGCACGGCCAATGCGGCGGCACCGGCCAGCACGATGGTCGCGGCCATCAGCAAGCTCTCGGCCAGGTCCAGGTTCTGGTAGCGGGTCTGCGCGGCGAAGCTGCCGCCCAGCAGGCCCAGACCGAACAACCCGAGCGCCAGTGCCCACCACCAGCCTTGGCCGGCACCGCTCCAGGACAGCAGTGACATCACCGTGACGGCCGTGGCCACCAGCGGGATCGCCACGCCGACAAAGCGGTTCAATGCAGTTCGGTCGAATATCGGTGATTCGTCGAGCACGGCGATCGCGTCGATCACGTCCTCGACCAACGGGCGGTACCGTTCGGTGCGGCTGACCGAGACGAGGGTCAGCAACGAACCGTCGACCACCCCGGCGTCATCCAGAGATTCGTCGGCCTTCAACGGCGGCGCACCCGGCCGGGCGAACGCCCACATGCCCTGTTCGGCGAAGTCGAAGCCGGCGAGGGTGTCCTTCGGGGTGTCCTCGAGCAATTCGCCCAGGACATTCACGGTTTCGTCGATGTAGGTCTCGATCGGCGCGGTGGCCGGCAACACCAGATCGGTCATCCGTTTGCCGGTCAGAATCGTGACCCTGGTGGTGGACGGCCTACTGGGCGTGGTGCTCGATGTGCCTGCTGCGGCTGCGGTCGCGGTCAACGCCGTTCAAGCCTGTCGAAATCGTCGGACAGGGCAGCGGCCAGCTCGGTGATGCGCCGCTGGAACGTGTCGCCGAGCAGGTCGAGCTGAATCTCGGTGCCCGCGGCGATGTGCTTGTCCCACGGCAGCACGATGACCCGGCCGGGAGGCACGTGGCGTTCGAACTGCTGCACCAGATCCTCGATGTCGACGTTGGGTTTGCCCGGTGTGACGTGGTTGATGATGACGCAGGACCGGCCGAGCAGATCCTGATATCCGTTCTGGCGCAGCCAGTCCATCGTGATGGCGGCCTGCCGGGCCCCGTCGATCGAGGCGCTGGCCACGATCACCATGCCGGACACGGTGGAAAGCACACCGCGAGAAGCCTTCTGGAACAGGCCGGCACCGCAATCGGCCAGCACGAGGTTGTAGTAGCGCGACACCACAGCGGTGGCGCCCTTCCAGTCCTCGTCGTCGAACTCGCGCTGCGCGCCGCTGTAATCCTCGGAGGACAGCACCTCGAGGTTGGAGCCGTTCATGCTCGTGTAGGCGCGAATGTCGTTGTAGCGCGTCAGTTCCTGGTCAGCCAGCAGGTCGGAGATGGTGGCCGCGGACTGGCGCCCGGCCCGGTCGGCCAGGTTGCCGCCGTCCGGGTCGGCGTCGATCGCCAGGATGCGGTCGCCACGTACCTTGGCCATCGCCGATCCGAGCGCGACGGTGACTGCGGTCTTGCCCACGCCGCCCTTGAGGCCGAACACGCCGATCTGATAAGAGTCGCGGGCGTTGCGACGAATGCGGTTGTGCAGTTCGAGTTCGTAGATCTCGTCGGGCGACAGACCGAGGTTGATCCGCGTCGTGAGGTACAGCCAGTGCCGCCATCCGCGCTGGGACGGCATCTTCACACCGGTCTTGACGCCGACGTGCGACAGCGCGTCGATCGCGCGGTGGTTGCCCATCGAGGCCGCTGACGTGGGGCCGGGAGCCGCGGGAGTCGGGATGGCCTGGCCTGCCCGCCACTGGCCGCTGACCTCAGGATCGAGGTCGGCGAACTGCGACGGCGCCGGGCCGGGCGCAACGCGCTGGGCCGGGCCGGGCAGCGTCCGGGCCTGCTCGTGGCGAGCGCCCTGGCCGAACTGCTGTTGCTGCTGCGGGGCGCGAAGCATCGAGTTCTGCGGCCACTGCGGCGCGGTCGCCGGGGGCTGCGGCATCGGCGCAGGCATCTGCGGTGTGGTCTCCGCGTGCCGCGGCTGCGCGGCAGCCTGAGTCTGGGTGGATGCCGTGGGGGCCACGGGCACATCCGTGGAGCTGGTTTCCCCGGCCTGAACCGGCGGTGGCGGCGGCGCGGCCGCGGCGGCCTTCAGAATGGCATCTCTGTCCACAATGGCGGTGGCATCGTCGACCGGTTTACCCGGTTCAGACGAGTGGAAGAGCCGGTCATAGTCGGCCGACATGGGGACCCCTCAGATAGTCAAATACAAGTGGTTAGATCTTTACACCCAAGCACAAGTGGTGGGCGGGTTCGGCTATCACCAGATAGACCGAGTACCCGCCCACCAAAAGCATGCTTGATACCGAGCAGTGTCAGGCAAACATTCCCGTGACGCCGGCCTCGGTCTGGGACATGGTCTGTCCCGCCTCGCTGATGGTCTGGGCGAGATTCTGCAGCGCCTGGTTCAGCTCGTTGGAGGTGCTGTCCCAACGGGTCTGAACGGCCTGGTAGGCCTCCGAACCCGAGCCACCCCACGCCGAGGCGAGCGCAGCGAGCGAGCCCTTGCCTTCGTCCAGCAGGCCGGCGGTGGTGCTGACGGCGCCCTGGATCTCACTGGCGCCACCTTCGATACCGGCGAAATTCCAAACCTGTTCTGTCATGTCTTGTCTCCGTTCTCGAGGTCAGTTAGGTCAGATGTTCATCGACGAGGCCAGGTTGCCGGCCTGATCGTCGTCGGTGCTCGTGTACTGAGTACCCGAGGTGTGGATGTTGGTCGAGATCTCGTTCAGCTCCTGGATCTGCTTGTCAGCAGCCTCGTGGAAGCGGGCGAGCGCCGCCTGAGCGGCCGTACCGGCCTGACCCTGCATCTGAGCGGCCAAGGTGCCACCGGTCGACTCGACCTGTGCGATGACGCTCTTGAGCTCACCGGAGATGCGCTCGAAATTACCAGCCTCCTTGGCGAGGACGGCGGCATCTGTATTCATCTGTGCCATGTTGGATTCCCCTTATTTTCCCTTTGTCCTCACCAGATGGAAATTTGGCGAGTCCTCCGGCCGGGTGGCCGGAAAGTCTTGACGTGGACGCCTACCAGTCGTCGTCGGCGTCATCTGTTTGGTCATATGTGAGAGCGGTCGGCGCGATCAATCCGTCTTTCGTGCCGCCACTCTGTTCTTCTTTCTTGGCGGCGTGCACCGGTGCACCGGCCCCACCGCCGCCGCCGGCACCCACCGGCGCCATCGGGCCCGTCGGACCCGCGGCCATGGCCGACATCGCCGGCTTGGCCTCCCCGCTGATGCCCAACATGCTCGACAACAGCGCTGTGCGCGGCGGGGACCCGAGCGCACCCGGCAGCGACGCCGCGCGCACCAGGCCCGCTCCCGAACTCGCACCGGTGCCGCCGGCCAGCGGATGGTTCGAGAACGGCATCGCCCCCATCAGCCCGGACTGCATGCCCGACTGACTGCCGCCCATGCCGGAGAACTGGCTGACCATCTGGGTCACCTGCTGCAGCGGCTGGGTGAAGGTCTGCATCTGGGACTGGAGCATCTGCGGGATCTGCCCCGCGAGCTGCCCGCCCTGCTGCCCCATCTGCATGACCATCTGCATGCCCTGCTGCATCGGGTTCTTCTCAGACGGATCCTTTTCCTGCTGCCCGGCGTTCTCGCCCTTGCTCGCCGCGCCCATCGCCCGCTGCTCGGCATGATTGGCCTGCGCGGCGGCATTGCCGGTGGCCAACTTGATCGATGACATCGTCGATATGGCACTGATGCCTTCGATCGTCATGTTGCGGGCCGCACCCATTGCCGTCCGCGGAGCGGTCGACGCGAGCGCCGCCGCCGCGGTGGTCTCTCCGATTCCGGGCAGCACGATCGGCATCATCGGCATGATCGGCTCGAACAGCAGGTTGACGGTCGTTTCGGCGTGGTACGCCTCCATCGCCCCGGCCGCCTGGTTCCACATCCGGACGAAGTAGTCCATCTCGTTGAGCCCGATCGGCATCGTATTGATGCCCAGGAAGTTGGTGGCTTCCAGGACCGCGTGAGTGACGTGGTTCTGCTCGATCTCCGGAATCGGCGGAGTGGTCGCCAACGCCAGGCTGTACGAACTCGCCTGGGCGCCGGCCTGCAGAGCCCGCTTCTGAGCCTGCAGTGCCATGGTTCGCAGCCACATGATCATCGGCATGGTCGCAGCGACCGCACGCTCACTTGCCGTGCCGCTCCACACCGCGGTCAAGTTGCTCAGCGCACCGGCAAGTTCGTCAGCCTGGGTCTCGAGCAGGATCGCCAGCCCCTCCCAACCCGTGGCCGCCTGGAGCATCGGTGCCGGACCAGCACCGACCATCAAGCGGGCGGTGTTGATCTCTGGAGGCAACGCGAACCAGGTCGGTGGGACGGGTGGTGCCGCAACCATGACTCGATGACCCTATCTGAAGACGAATATGCCTACGACGTGCTAAAGCGTGGTGGCCTGGGCCGCGTCGACCGCGTTGTAGATGCCCGCGATCTCCTGGAACGCCGCACCCGCGCGGGTCAGCTCCTCCTGGGCGAACGAGTTCGCCGTAAGGGCCTCGACCCCCTCGCTGGCGAAGGCCATGGCCGCCATGGCCGAGACCTCGTCAGCGCCGGCCGGAACCAGCGCGGTGACGGCCGCAGAAGCCGTGGTGCCGCCGGCCAGACCACGGGCCGCGTTTGCGATCACCTGTGCCGCAACACCTTCGGCGCCCGGGTTGTGCATCATCGGTTGCATTTGCTTGCTCCCCTGTTTCGATTGCAAATAACCAGGGACAAGCACTCAAGACCGACGTGGCATGGAGTTTGCCAAGTCGCCAAGGAACCTGTCCCCCGATCCCTTTGCTGGCGGGCCGCCGCCAGCGTTGCTGAGTGCGTTGGGTAAATACTAACTGCCGTTCTGGGGTGCTGAGAACACTTATTCGGCGGGCGGATCGACATAGGACGCCTGAATGACCTCCTTGCCGTCCGGCGCGACCATAAATGCCTGGCCAGGCGGCCTTTTCTTGACGATGATCTCCCGCGACGGGAAGTCGTTCTTCTCGCCGGACAGGAACAAAGTCGGCGAACCGGCGCCGTAGGCGGCGCCGACGAACTTGTCCATCGTTGCCCGGTGCGCCAGGCTCATCTGGCACGTCGCGATGACGTGCAAGCCGATATCGGCGGCTGCCGGAAGCAGCGGACCGAGCGGCGCCATCGGCGACATCATGCCGGCGGCGGCGGTGATCATGTGCCAGTCGTCGACCAGCAGCACGATGTCGGGCCCGCTCCACCATGACCGCGCCCGCAGCTGCGCGGTGGTCAGGTCCGGCGGCGGCAACCGCTTCTTCAAGTTGGTCGCCAGCGCCTTGATCGCCTCCTCCAGCGAGGCGCTGTTGCGGTTGATCGCGCCGGCCGCCAGCAAATGCGACTCGGGCACCGCATCGAGCAGGCCCGACCGGTAGTCGGCCAGCATGAACCTGACCTGATCGGGGCTGTTGCGACTGCAGATCGCCTTGGCCACCGCATGCGCAATCGTGGTCTTGCCCGACTTGGGAGCGCCGAAGATCAGCAGGTGCGGCGTCGAGTTCATCTGGTTGTAGGCCACCGTGAGGTCCGACTCGCGCAGCCCCAGCGGTACCTGCCAGCGCGTCCGGTAATCCGAATCCGGTCCCGGCGGGTTCGGGTCGAGCTGATGCAGGTAGATCCGGTCCGGGAGCACCCGCACCTGCGGCGCCTGATCGGTGTGACGCGCGGCCACCTGCTGCACGCCCGCCGAGATGGCGTCGACGATGTTGGCGGCGCTGTGCACACCGTCCAACCGGGGCACCCCGATCATCAGGTGATGCTTCTCGAGGGAGACGGCACGACCCGGACGATTGGCCGGGATATCGCGGGTGATCCGGTCGATCTGGGTCTCGTTCACGTCACCCAGACGGAACTCCACCTTGGTGCCCAGGTAATCGCGCACACGTGACTTGAGCTCCGTCCAGCGCGGCGTGGAGATGATGACGTGCACGCCGTACGCCAAACCCTGACCGGCCAGATCCTGCACAGCCGGTTCCAGATCGGGGAACTCGGCCACGAAGGCCGGCCAGCCGTCGATCACCAAGAACACGTCACCGAACGGATCCTGCGCGGCCGCGTTGTTCGGGTCGTCCCGCATCTCGCGGTAGGACGCTATCGAGCCGACGCGGTACTGCTTGAACACCTGCTCGCGGGCCCTCAGCACCGCTTTGACCTCGGCCACCACCCGGTTGACCCGGTCGGGTTCGGCGCGGGTGGCCACGCCACCCACATGCGGCAGATCCTCCATGTACATCAAGCCACCACCGCCGAGATCGATGCAGTAGAACTGCACCTGGCGCGGCGTGTGGGTGGCCGCGGCCGACAACATCAGCGTCTGCAGGAACGTCGATTTCCCGGTCTGCGGCGCACCGCCGATCGCGATGTTGCCGCCGGCCGCCGAGACGTCGACGCCCCAGATGTCCTGCCGGTGCCGGCGCGGCTCGTCCATGATTCCCAGCGCGAAACGCAACGGCGCGCGCTGGTAGTCACGCTCGATCAGTTCATTGACCGGTGTCGGGTCGGTCAGCGGCGGCAGCCACATCTTGTAGGCGCGGCTCTCCCCGGTGCCCAGCTGCTCGAGGACGACCTCGCGCAACACCCTGGGTTCGGCGTCAGTACTCATGGCTAGCTCACCGCCGTATCGAAGATCGGGGTCGTCGTGAACTGGTGGATACGCAAACGGGTCTGGCGCTTCTCGCGAGGCCTGGCCTCACCGTCCCCGGAATCCTCCACCTCGGGCACGTAGTTGGCACCGGTGTAGAGGGTGCTGAACTTCACCGGGTCTTCCATGCCCACCCGCAGGAACCCGACACCACTCTCCTTGTTGGTGATGTACTGCGCCTCCGGTGTGCCGATCACCGCCTTGGACTCCGCAGAGCTGGTGGTACGCAACGCAATTCGGTACGTCAGGTTGGGCTCGAGCTTGTCGATGCGGACACCGCCGGTGTTCAGCGACTGGGTGGCCAGCAGCAGGTGCACCCGCAGCGAGCGACCCACGCGGCAGATCCGGTCGAACAGTCCGATGAAGTCCGGATGGTTCTGCAGCAGCTCGGCGAACTCGTCGACCACCACGAACAGCGTCGGCAACGGCGGGAGGTCCGCACCACGCTCGCGGTGCTTCTCGTACTCGGCCACACCCGACAGCGCACCGGCGGCACCGACCTGCATACCGGCCTGACGCAGGATCTGCTGACGACGGTCGAGCTCACCGGTGAGCACCTCGCCCATACGGCCGACCAGCTCGGCTTCCTCTTCCATGTTGGTCACGACAGCCGCGGTGTGCGGGAGCTTTTCCATACCAAGAAAGGTCGAACCGCCCTTGAAGTCGGTGAGCAGCAGGTTGATCTGGTCGGGGTGGTGGGTGGCCACCAGCGACAAGATCATGGTGCGCAGGAACTCCGACTTGCCCGAACCGGTGGTCCCGATCAACATGCCGTGCGGGCCCGCACCGAACTCGGCGCCCTCCTTGATGTCGAGCTTCATCACCTCGCCGGTCTTGAGCTCGTGGCCGAACGGGATCTTGAGCCGGTCCCGGTCGGTGTCGGTGAACATCCGCCAACGCGCCGGGGTCACCTCTTCCACCGACTTGGCGCCCACCAGGTGGTGCCATTCCTTGGAGACCTTCTTCTGCACCCGGACGTTCTTGTCGATGATCGTGCCGGTGATCGACCAGCCGGCAAGCTTGCGGGCCACCCGGCCGGCCTGCGCCGGGGTCATCCGGTCGACGACTCGCGTCACCTCGCGGTAGTTCTGGTTGGGCAGCTTGTCGTCGGCCGTGCCGTCCGCGTCGACCCGCAGCCGGTAGGCCGAACCGCGGTGGTTGCCCAGGGTGAGCACGGTGACGCCGGCCCGGCCGTCGACCGGGAAGCCGGCCTTGCCACCGGTCAGGTCCACCACGATCACATATGGACCGCCCGGCGCCGAGTCGGCGCTGTGCGGGCCGCGTGCGGTCAGATCGCTCAGGCCGTCGGGCCGGGTGTAGACCAGCCGGGTGGGCCCGGCCGCGTCGGTGTCAGTCTGGTGCTGCGCGTGCGGCAACCACTTGAGCCACGACCAGTTCGGGTCCTCCGGATTGTCGGTGAGCACCCGGATCTGCAGCAGGTCTGGCGGATGGAACACCGCCAGATGACAGATCATCGCGGTCAGCAGCCCTGCCGCACCCTGGATGTCACCGCCGACGGCGATGGTCGGAAATGTCCGCAGCTGAACAAGTTTCGGACAATCCTGGATCAGGCCGTGGGTGCGCAGGAACTTGGTCACCCACATGTGGCTGACGGGCTCCAGGTGCGGCTGTGGCGCACCCTGTGGACCGGCCAGCTCCCCGCTGGTGTTCGGCTTGAGCAGCCGGTCCACCGCGATCTCGGCGCCGATACCGATCCGGGTTGCGGCGTAGAAATCCGAGTTGGCCTGCCGCGACCACTGCCGGTGCGTACCGATGATCGACAGCAGATCGTCGGGATGCGGTGCGTGGTAACCGAAGAACGCCACCTGAGCCGACGCCGACGCGGTCACCCGAGTGCGCAGGCCGGCCAGGTATCGCAGGTATTCCTTGCGGTCGGCGTTGATCTCGGGGACCTTCTTGCCGCCGCCGCCACCGCTGGACATGAAACCGACCGTGCCCATGATCATCATCAGCGGCATCATCAGCATGTACGGGGACAGCTGACGCACACCGGTGAAGATCATGATCGCGATCATGCCGATCATGCAGCCACCCATGACCCAGGGCATGGCTTTCTGCATGCCCGAGGGCGGGATGTCGATGCCGAGGTCATCTGGTGCGGCGACGTTGATCTCACCCGGTGTCAGCCGCGGCCCCCGCTTGATGGTCGGGGTGAATTTCTTGGTCGTCATGAGCCTTGCTTGCTTTCGACTTTGCGCGGATTCGGGTCGGCGGGCAGCGTGTCGTGCTCGAGCAGCGCTGCATCCTTCGACAACACCGGGCCCTCCACCAGCAGCCCCACGACCTGCCACGGTGCATTCACCGCACCCGACAAGCCCAGATTTTTCGCAGCGTCGTCATTGGCCACGCCGTACCGCACTCCCTGCGGGTCGATGTAATACAGGCTCTCGCCCACCCGGGGATCCGGCGACTGCAGGCGGACGAACTGACCGCCTTCGATGTACACCGTTGCGTCACCGCCGATCTGGTCGATGCCGGTGCCGACCGCAGACGACGGGAGCGGCAGGCGACGGCCCGCGATGACGCTGGTCTTCGGTGCCTGATCACCCGGTTCCCGCTGCCAGGCCCAGCACAGCACCGGCGAGTCCTGACGCAGCAACACGTCGAGCGGCTTGTCCGGCAGCGGCGAGCCGTACACCCGCTCGGTGATCTTGGCGACCACGCTGGCCTCGACCGACGGCGGCTTCAACAACCCGTATGAGTTGGTGGCACGCAAGGCCGCGGCCGTGGTGGGGTTGACGCGGGCCACCCCGTCCGGCAGCACCACGTAATGCTGCGGTTCGGATTCGGTGGCCGTCTGGAACACCGACCCGATCACCAGATTCTCCGGCAGCCCAACGGTATTCGGCGCGCCCGCGGCCGGGATCATCGGCAGCTGCCACGGTCCCATGTTCGACAGTGCGTTGAACAGACCTTCGGACACCGGGGTGGCCCTGGCGGTGACCGGGATGCCCACCGCGGAGCTCACCGCCCGGTCGGACAGGTCGATGCTGTGCCGGCCGTCGGCGGTAACCAGCCAGTTGTCCCCCTCGAAGGACACCAGCATCCCCTGGTTCGGACCCATTGGGCCGACGGCGGAATCCGTTGTCAGCGAACGGATCAGGATCGAAGACTCCACCTTGGGCGCCGAGCTGTCCGGCTTGGCGACGGTGTCACACAGCGTCCAGCGCGACGCGGGCACGCCCGTCGGCGTGGCATACGGCGCACCCGGAATACCGATCGGCTGCCCCTTGGGCATCCGATTGAGCTCCTCGGACTTCACCGCCGACGGGGTGCCTGAATTGCCGAGGGCCAACCGAGCCGAGGTCAGGTTGTACACCGGCCGCAGCACGTTGCTGCCGGACAGCATCACGTACAGCTGGTTGGTGGTGCGGTCCACCACGAGTTGGTCGGTGCCGCGCTTGCCCAGCGGCTTGAAATACGCCATCAGGCCCGCGCCCAGGCAGATCAGTATCGAGACCACGATGCCGGCGAACACCGCGCGGCTGTAGAACTGCAGTGGATCGTCGAACATCCGGGTGTCCCGGCGCACGATGGCGTGCTCGACGCGTCGCAGCAGAAAACGCCAGCCGCTGACCTGGACCTTGGTGGTGAGCCGGAAACCTGCCATCGCTATCCGCCGATGTTCAGGCGGGCGTGAACCGCCGCGATCGCCGCTGACATGTCTTCTCCGTTGACCTCACTGAGCTGATCGACGCCCAGGCTCTCGAAGTCCAGCGACCGGGCCAGCCGCATGTCACGGTTCTGCTCACCGGCCTCCACCAGCTGCCGGGCGTAGCGCCCGTTGCCGGCGATGTCCAGCGCCGGCTTGCCGTTGAGGGCCCGCTGACTCAGCAGGCTCGCCGCCTCGTGGACCCGCTTGGCCGCCTCGTCATCCAGCTGTGAATCATTGGCCTTGGCAATGACTTTCGTGATCTCGACGATGTCATCGGGCGAGTACGAATCGAACTCGATGCGGGTGGCGAAGCGCGACCGCAGGCCGTCGTTGGTCTCCAGCAGGCGATCGATGTCGTTGCTGTACCCGGCGATGATGACCACCAACCGGTCGCGGTCGTTCTCCATCCGGGCCAGCAGGGTGTCCAGCGCTTCGGTGCCGAACGGGTCGGCGCGACCGTCGCGCTCCTGCACCAGGGTGTAGGCCTCGTCGATGAACAGCACACCGCCCAGCGCCCGGTCGATCGTCTTGGCCGTCTTCACCGCGGACTGACCCTCGTACTCGGCGACGAAATCCTTACGCGACGTCTCGATCAGCTTCGGCTCGGCGATGACCCCGAGGCCGGCCAGGATGTTGGCCACCACCCGCGCGATCGTCGTCTTACCCGTGCCCGGCGGGCCGGCGAAGATCATGTGCTTGGAGGTCTGGGCCACCTTCATACCGCGCGCAGCACGGATCCTGGCCATCTGGGTGGCCGCCCGGTAGGCCTCGATCTGTTCCTTGACCCGGCCCAGCCCGATCTGCTTGTCCAGCTCCGCCTGCGCCTCGGCCAACAGCTTGTCCCGCCCGGAGGTGTCGGCCACCACGCTGGAGGGATCCCAGGGGTCGGTGCGGGCGGCGATCTTCTCGGGGGTGGTGGTCTCCAGCCGGTAAGCCGGATCACGCAGCGCGGCAGTGACTTTGGGTTCCGGGAAGTTCGCCTGCAGCCATTCCAGCAGAACCTGGGCCGACTCCTCGTTGCCCTGGTAGCGCCGGGCCATCGCCAGATACCACGCGATGGCCGGTGCACACGCCTGGCCGGCCGGTGTGTCATTGGCCTCGGTGAGCCTACGGTCAGCCTCTGTGAACAGCCCCAGGTTGGCCGCCGCCACCCCGTGTGCCACCCCAGCCGCGGCGGCAAGGAACTTGTCCGGCCAGTGATCGGCGCCGCGCACCTGGTCGATGACATCCGTCCAGCGTTGCGCCGCACCGTAGATCACGGCCTTGACCCAGGCCACCAGATGATCGGAACCGGCGGACGGGGCGTCTTCCAACGCCTCCATCGCATCGGCATAGTTGCCCTCTGCGGCCTCCTGCACGGCGAAGCCCATGGTGATCGACAACGGTGAGTTGATCGGGTAGGAGATGTCCTTGCCGTAGATGCCACCGATGGGGATCCGCGCACCGACACTGTTCATCGAGATCTCGGCCGAACCGGCCAGCTGGCCGAAGTTCGAGCGCGAATACCAGGCCCGGAACAGCGTCACGCGATCGTTGTCGCCGCAGCGGATCCGGCCGACCCACCCATCACACGCGGATTCGTCGTAATTGGTGATCTCGGTGAATATCTCGAGCGCACGGGCCGGGGAACTGCTCAGCATCCCGACTGCCGAGCCGAACATCCCAGCGAGGTGGTCAACCATGATCGCCTCCATAGCGAGTCGAAAAGACCTGGGCCCGAGCATCATCGGCTTGCTCTGGGGTGAGCAGATCCAGGTCGCGGGTCAGAAAGTCGCGGGTCGCCGCGTCGTCGTGCCCATGCTCACGCATACCTGCGAGCATGAACGAGTACTGCGCGGATTTGGCCTGTTGAGCGGCCAGGCCCGCGATCACGAGAATCTCCTCGGCGAGATCCCGTTCGGTCAGGTTGGTGACTTTGGGCGCCAGCTCGATCTGCTGGACCCGACCGTCCATGAAAGCCGTCACCGTGACGGTTTCTGGCGGGTTGGTGACGGTGAACAGCGGCACCGCAAGGTTCTCGTCCTCGTCGACAGATTCCTCCGAGTCCCCACCGTCGCCGCTGTCGGTGTCGTCCGACGCGGGATCGCCGAATACGACACCGTCGTCGTCGTACGTTCCGAGCGCATCCAGAGCCGCTGCGTCCGAGTTGTCGTCCGAGGACGCAACGTCCAGCGCCGAAAGATCCTGATAATCGTCATCGTCGTCCGGATGATGTGGCGGAAAGTCACCCACCGTGGCGGCCTCTTTCAGTGCAGGTAGGAGCTGTCCGGCTCGGACTTGTCGAACCACGAGCCCGAGGGCAGGAACTCGACCAGCGCGTCAAGGGCCCGCTGCAGATTGTCCCTGGTGCCGGTCAGGAAGCTGCCGTAGAGCTCCCCGTTCACCCGGCGCGGGATGGACACGATGCGTCCCTGCTTGGAATCGAGCACTCCCGCTGCCACGTCGACCTGAGAAGTGGTGCCGCCCGGGTTCCGCTCGGACACCACCAGCTCCACCCAGCTCTCCGGCTCGGAGATGATGTTGGCGTATACCCGTGCCGAGGTCGGCGGAATGCCGTAACCGGTGAGCTCGTCGGCTGTCCGGCAGTTGGCCAGGGTCGCGGCGACGCCGGTCAACGGCTCGACGCTGGCCGGCATGCCTTCACCGAGCACGGTCGTCACCATGCCCGCCAGACCCACCTGCGCGGCCACCCGCTGCAGCACCAGCATGTCGTTGTCGCGGGCGGCGACCACATGCCGACCCCCCTTGCGGCACACCACGAACCGGAGCATCTTCCCGCCCGCGTCGCGACGCCACCAGCGCCCCTCCAACGTGCGTTCGGGCCGGCTCAAGGTGTCGAGCATGGCAGCCACCTCCGGGTGCGGGTTGCCGTAGACATCCAGCACCCCCTGGGCCATCAGGTCGCGCTCGACCTGCTCCCACACGACCTTGCGCAGGTCGGGTTGCGGGATGTTCAACCGGATCCCCATCGAGGGCGGGAAATCGGTCAGCCCCAGCTTGTCGGCGACGACGAGGATTCCGTCGATGGTCAGTTCGGCCCCGACGACATCGTCGATCGCCGCGGTGTTGGCGTCAGCGCTGAAGGAATTGGTCATCAGTGCGCTCCCCTACCGAACGGTTCCACGGAGGGTGCCGGCCATCGACGAATCCGTGTGGTCGTAGCCCCCCGCTGCGCGAGTGAGCTTCTCCCCGAGGTCCAGCGACATCCTGGCCATACCGCTGCCCGCAGCCCGACGCGCGTGCAGCGCGGCCGCCACGGCCGCCGCCGTCGACGACGAAATCGGCCCGTGTGTCACGCGCACCGAAGCGTCGACCCCGTCGACAACCCCGGTGGCCGCGGCCAAGCTGGTCGCCGCCTGGCCTTGCTTGGCCGACAGCTCGTGCAAATGAGCGGTGGCAACCCGCAAATCACCCGCCATGAAAATTCCCCTCGATCCCTGTCCCCGGATTCTTACCTGTCGATCACGGCCGCAGATCCGGGTACACCGCGATCTAATGTAGCCGCCGCTGCCATATGCAGCTGGCCCTGCTCGAAATCCGCCCCGACATGCACCGGAGCCTGGCCCGCGAGGCCGCGGCCGGCGGCCACCGCTTCGAGGTCGGGCGGCAGTGTCTTGGCGGTCTCCTCATCGGCACCCGCACCCAGCGGATCAGCCGGTCCACCCGCCGCATGCGCCCCGGCCGAGCCGTCGGGCCGACCCTGTTCGGGCTCGCCGTCCGTGCCTTCGCCGTCCTTCTTGTCGTCCTTGTCGTCTTCGTCGTCTTTGTCGCGGCCGTCGCCGTCCTCCCGGTCGTGGCCGTCGGTTGCCGCGTCGGCGATGTCCGACGCTTTGTCGAGCTGGGCCGCACCAGTCGTGGGGCTCCCCAGCTGCCCGGCCGCCTGACTGCCCATCTGTGCCGCCTGGGTCGCCGCCTGGCCGGCGGCCTGCAATACGCCGCCCAGGATTCCGCCGAGTGGGCTCACCAATGACCCCAGAAGCCCGCCGAGTGCACCGGCGGCCTCAGAGGCCGCAGGTGAGGAGGGAGGCGCCGCGGCTGCCGGCGTCGCCGAAGCCGAAACCGGTCCCGACGAGCCGGCCGGTGCACCAGGACTGCCGCCCGACGGCCCACCTCCACCGGAAGGGGAGCCGCCGCCACCCGTGGAGGCGGGCGCCACGGACTCTGGATCTGCCTCTGGGTCTGTCACTCCGGTGGGCGCCTGCGGGTCACCGACCGGGGGCGCGAACTCCGCGCCGACAGGGGCGGCGCCACCCGCCAGGGCCTCGTATTGCGCTGCCGCGGTGCGTAACACGGCCGCGTTCTGATCGATGTGGCCGCCCAAGATCTTGAGATCGCGGCTGGAATCGCTGACCGCCTTGGCGACCATCGCCACCTCGGCTGCCATCTGAGCGGCCGTCCCGAAACCCGGAATGATGCCCGTGGTCGTGGTGAGCAGGCTCATCGCGCCCAACCAGTCGGAGTGCCCGTCGAGGCTGTCGCGAGTGGCCGCGATCTGATCGGCTTCGGCGGAAAGCACTCCGGCCACCGTGTTGTCCAGCCCGAGCATGGTCTGAACGCGCCCGACCTGCTCGGTGTTGCGACCGGCATAGGCGCTGGCACCTCCGCTGTTCCAGCTGTCGTCGGGGAACGCCGCCGCCAGCACCTGCCCGGCCGCGTCCAGCTTGTCCACCCCGTCGCCGAAGCGCTGCCCGTTCTCCGGCTCGCCGACTCCCGTGCTGCGCTTCATCGACTCGATGGTCTGCTGACCGGCCGCCAGGACGGGCGAACGGGCGGCCCTGATCAGCCGCTGGCCGATCTGGGATGCGAAGAAACTGGCGGCCTTCTGGCTGAGGTCGACGATCTGGGCGCCGAACCTGCCGGCCTGCTCGAGTTCGGCGCCCACGGTGTTACGGACGATGAACTCTCCGACCTCGGCGGCGCGCTCGGTCCACTTCAGGTTGTTCTCGATCACGCCTTTGCCGAAATCGGCAATATCGCCCAGCAATCCCATGCCCCGTATCCCCTTCGCCGGAACAGAGATTACCAGCGCATCTGACCCGGTCAGCGCACCAATTTCGCCCCTTCCGACCACCTGGACCGAGCCTCCCGAGACATCCTTCGACCTCGATTTATCGCAGTTGAGCGATCGTTTCTCCGACCGCTGAGGGCAGGCGGCAAGCAATACCGCGTAGCGCGCGCCATGGGGCAGGTGCAGGGGTCCGGGCGGTACCTGCGCGGGCACCCTCGGCCGCGGGATCGGGGCGGGCGGAGGTTTGCCACACAAATTTGCTGCACCGTAATTTCGGGCCGATTGTGGACGGATCATGCAAGCCGGACGCGTTGTAGTCGATACTTGAGCACGTTCAAAGTTCCCGTGTGTGAGTTCGGTGAGGAGATTCAGGCGTGCCCGACCCCGACGACACCTTGCGTAGAGAGCTCGGCTGGACGGGTCCGGAGGAATCCGATTTCGAGCCGGACACCCGGCCCACGCGTCGCAAGCCGCCGGCGCCGCCGTCGATACCGGGGCGCCCGCCGGTCAATTTCGTGCCGTCGAAGCCACCGGAGAACACGAGCGATCCCGACGACCCCGGAGCAACCCAAGTCGTACCGACCGACCCGGACGCCGAGCGCGCCCGCAGCACGTTCCGGG
>NZ_VCMY01000022.1:0-95432 GCF_005924235.1 Mycobacterium sp. DBP42 | reverse complement strand
GGGCCACAACTACCCGCCACCGCCTCCGCAGCCGTATTCCACGAGTGGCGACCAGTTCTCGGCACCGCCGAAGAAGTCGTCGGCACTCAAGTGGGTGCTGCTCGGTGTCGTGGTGTTGGTGGCGATCGCGGTCGCCGCGGGCGTGGTGTTCTACCTCGCGCGAGATCGTGGCGCCACCGAGGCCAGCCAGGTCCGCTCGGGTGACTGCCTGGCCGAGATTCCCGACAGCAGCCGTGTGCTGTACGTCAAGACGGTCAGTTGCGATCAGCCGCACAAGGGTGAGGTGTTCGCGGTGCTGGCGCTACCCGACGGGGATTTCCCGGGCGATCCCGCGGTGGTCAAGTACGCCGACAAGTGCGCGCCGGCACTCGCTCGGTACGCCCCCGACGCCAACTCGGAATCCGGCATTCAGCTGTTCGTCCTGTACCCCACTGCAGACTCGTGGCAACGCGGGGACCGCACGGTGACATGCATCGCTACCAGCAAGAATCCCCGCACCGGAAAAGTAGGGTAACGCGCTACTCTATTCGCCGCCGACCGGGCGAGCCGACACTCGCCACATGGTCGAGATACAGCAGGCTCACGCTCAGGCGACAGCGACCGTGCTGCCTTTGGCGCCACGTAACCCCCTGCCATACCGGCAACAGCTCACCTCGCTGCGCGACTTTGCCGCGGGCCAGCAGAGGCTGCACGACGCCGGCGGTCCGGTGACCCGGGCCGTGCTGGGCCCGCGGTGGCTGATCCCCCCGCTCGTGCTCGTCGCGTCGCCGCAGGGCGCACGCGATGTGCTGAGTCGGCGTGACGGGGTCGTCGACCGTGGCGGTGTCACCACCATGGTGCAGATGCAACGTCTCATGGGTGGCAACCTGCTCGACCTACCACACGATCGCTGGCTGCCGCGGCGTCGCACATTGCAGCCGATGTTCACCAAACAGCATGTCCCCCGGTACGCCGGGCACATGTCGGCCGCGGCCCAGTCTTTGACTGACGGATGGGCGCACAACCAAACCATCGACCTCGACAACGCCTGCCGCGTCTTGACTTTGCGCGCACTGGGGCGCTCGGTCTTCGGCTTGGATCTGGATGCGCGCGCCGAGGAGGTGGGGCCTGCGTTGCGCACCGCGCTCTCGTGGGTGGCAGATCGCGCGGTGCGACCGGTCAATCTTCCGCAGTGGTTCCCCACCACAGGCCAACGCCGGGCCCGCGCCGCCAACGCCAAGCTTCACCGGCTGGCCGCCGAGATCCTTTCCGAGGTGCGCAACGATCCAGATCGGGATGCACCATTGGTACGTGCGCTCATGGAGGCCCGCGACCCGAACACCGGGCAAGCGCTGACCGACGACGAAATCGGCCATGAATTGGTGCTTTTCATGCTCGCCGGCCATGACACCACGTCGACCACCCTGTGTTACTCCTTGTGGACGCTGGGCCGGCACCCTGCCATCCAGGCCCGGGTTTTCGCCGAGGTCGCCGCGCTCGGCGATCGCGTGCTGACCCCCGACGACGTGCCACACCTGGAGTACACGGTGCGGGTGTTGCACGAGGCACTGCGGCTGTGCCCGCCGGCCGCAGGGATGATTCGTCAACTCAACGAGGAGTTGACGATAGACGGCTACCGCGTCGAGGCCGGCTCGATGGCAAGCGTCGACATCTATGCGATGCATCGCGATCCGGGCCTGTGGGAGGATCCGCTGACCTTCGACCCGGACCGGTTCACCCCCGAGCGGTCGGTAGGTCGAAACCGTTGGCAGTACCTGCCTTTCGGCGGTGGCCCACGGTCCTGCGTCGGCGATCACTTCGCGATGCTGGAGGCCACTCTCGCGCTGGCGACCATCGTGCGCGAGGTCTCCATGACCTCCCTGCATGACGACTTCCCGGTGGAGACGCCGTTCACCGTCATCGCGGCCGGGCCGATCCCGGCCCGCATCACCAGAAGGAGTACGCCATGAAATTCATCGTGCACTGGACCCAGTCGCAGGCGAACTACCGAGATGCGGTCGAGAAGTTCAAGCAGACGGGCGGCCAGGTTCCGGCAGGAGCGACGATGCTTCACCGCTGGTGGGGCATGAACGGCCAGGGTTTCGCCATCGTGGAGACCGATGACGCTAAGACCATGTTCGAGTCGGTTGCCGAATGGAGCGAATTCCTCACGTTCGACATCACTCCCTGTGTGGAGGACGCCGAGGCCGGCGAGGTGATCGCCAAGCTGTTCTGAACCCGGCATGGAGCCACCATTCCGCAGCTAAGTTGGAAATCGACCAATCGTGAGCGGCGGAAGGTGGCACCTGTCCCATGAGCACTCCCACCGACAACCCCTGGCCCGAGCTGCGTGTGTCGGACTGGGAACCGACCCGCGACACCCTTCACATGTGGACGCAGATCGTCGGGAAGATTCGCCTGACGTACTCCCCATTGCTCAACCACTGGTGGGAAGTCACGCTGTATGTGAGCCCGCGCGGGCTGACCACGTCATCGATTCCCTACCGAGACCGGTTGTTCGACATGGAGTTCGATTTCATCGACCACGTGCTCGTCATCCGGACCAGCGACGGCGGATCGAACACCGTCACGTTGGCCCCGAAGTCGGTCGCGGAGTTCTACACCGAAACCCTTTCCGCACTGGATCAATTGGGCATTGAGGCGCGAATCCATGCCCGGCCCAACGAGGTTGACCCCGCGATACCGTTCGCCGAGGATCGACAACACGCGTCGTATGACCCGCACTCCGCCAATCTGTTCTGGCGCCAGTTGACGCAGGCGCACCGGGTGATCAGCGACTTCCGGGCACATTTCATCGGCAAGGTCAGCCCTGTGCACTTCTTCTGGGGCTCCTTCGACCTGGCCTGCACCAGATTCTCCGGCAGACCCGCGCCCGAGCACCCCGGCGGAGCACCCAACTGCCCCAATGGCGTGATGGTGGAAGGGTATTCGCACGAGTTGAGCAGTTGCGGTTTCTGGCCGGGCGGCGGCGAGGAGGGTGCGTTCTACGCGTATGCCTATCCCGAGCCGAACGGCTTCTCCGACTATCGCATCGGCCCGGACGCAGCCTTCTACAGTCCGGACTTCCGGCAGTTCCTGTTGCCCTACGAAGCCGTGCGGACATCCGCCGATCCCGACCGCGCACTGATGGAGTTCCTGCAGTCCACCTATGCCGCCGCGGCCGACCTGGCCGACTGGGACCGCGCGAGCCTCGAATCCGATCCCGGGCGCTGGGCCTGATTTGAGCTGGGCGATACCTCGCGACGCCGCGTGTGCAGCGCTGTGGCGCTGACAGCCGCGATTTTTCGCCGCAGCGCTTCACACGCGATGGACTGGCGGCTGGGCGTCGGGCCTGATTTGACCTCTCGACAAAGTACCCAGTACCTGCGGTACTGTCTGCACCATGAGCCCGGGGGACTACGAGGCAGTCATCGTCGGTGCCGGATTCGCCGGCATCGGCGCCGCCATCCAGCTCAAACGGCTGGGCATCGAGGACTTCGTGATCCTGGATCGCGAGGACGACCTCGGCGGCACCTGGTATGTCAACCACTACCCCGGCTTGGCCGTCGACGTGCCGACCACCACGTACTCGTACTTCTTCGAGCCGAATCCGAACTGGTCACGGTTGTTCTCGACCGGCACCGAGATCAAGCGTTACGCCGACGAGGTCGCCGACAAATACGACGTGCGCCGCCACATCCGGTTCAACACCACCGTGGAGGGTGCCCGCTGGGATGAGGAGTCCTCGCGCTGGCGGATCGCGCTGACCGGCGGCGAGCAGGTGAGCGCCCAGTTCCTGCTCACCGCCACCGGCTTCCTGTCGCAGCCGCACACCCCCGACATCCCCGGCATCGACGACTTCGCCGGCAAGGTCATCCACACCACCGACTGGGACGATGCCTACCGGCCCGACGGCCGCCGGATCGCGATCATCGGCACCGGCGCCACGGCCGTGCAGCTCATCCCCGAGCTGGCCAAGAAGGCCGCCCACCTGACCGTCTACCAACGCACCCCGATCTGGGTGGTACCCAAGATCGACCTGAAGTTCTCACCGCAGGTCCGTCGCCTGTTCGCCCGCGTACCAGCCAGCCAACGGTTGATCCGGGCCGTCACCGACGCCATCTACGCGTTCATGGTCGACACCGCCGTGCTCAAGCACCGGTACTTCCGCCGGTTCAACATCGCGGCCGCCGACCTGGCCAAACTGCACCGGTTCGTCTCGATCCGCGATCCGGAACTGCGCCGCAAGCTGACCCCGGACTACGACTTCGGGTGCAAGCGCCCGACGTTCTCCAACGGCTACTACCGCGCGTTCACCAAACCGCATGTGCACCTGCAGGCCGATGGCATCGAACGCGTCGAAGCAGACGGCATCGTCAACGCCGATGGCACCCGGACGGACATCGACACGCTGGTGCTGGCGACCGGCTTCGATCTGTGGGACGCCAACTTCCCGGCCATCGAGGTGATCGGACGTGAGGGCCGCAACCTCGGAAAGTGGTGGCGGGAAACCCGGTTCCAGGCCTATCAGGGCGTATCGATGCCGTATTTCCCGAACTACCTGAGCCTGGCGAGCCCGTACGCCTTCCTGGGTCTGAACTTCTTCAACACGATGGAGTATCAGATGCGGTTGATGGACCGGCTGTTCGGCGAACTCCAGCGCCGCAACGCCTCGATGTTCGAGGTCACCGAGCAGGCCAACCGCCGGTACCTGGACCGGATGACGCAGTTGCTGGGCGACTCTTTGTTCACCCTCGGAAACTGCTCGTCGGCACGGTCGTACTATTTCAATCCGAGCGGCGAGGCAACGCTGCTCCGGCCGATGACGACCCGCCGGGCCGTCGCCGAGGCTTCACGATTCCCGTTGAGCGACTACACGTTTGCCTGATCAGAGAGGATCACACATGACAGAGGGCAAGAACTCCACGCTGGCCAAGTTCGTCGGCCTCAGCGTGGCCGGCGCCGGCATCTCACATTTCGTGAAGCCGCAGCTGTTCGAGTCGATCACCAAGCCGGCATTCCCCAAGGACACGCAGAAGCACATCTACACCAACGGCGGCATCGAGACCGCGATCGGGTTGGGCCTCCTGCTGCCCAAGACCCGCAAGCTGGCCAAGATCGGCACGCTCGGCTACGTGGCCTACCTGGCCGGCAATGCCGTCCGTAACCGGTAGCGGCCCAACAGGGTCAGATCGATCATGACGGCGACGACGGCTCGGGCCTGCTCCGAATTCTGATAATTCATGAGCCGGCCCAAGTCGATCACCAAGGCCATCGCGGCATGAACCGCGAACCGCGCCTGCGCTGCGCTCCACCCCGGGCGCACCGGCATCACGACCTCGACCCACGATTCCACGGCAGCACGCTGCAGGTCGCGCAGGATCTTCTGGTCGGCGGGAGTCATGTTCAGGCGTTCGGTGTAGTACACGTAGTCGAGTTCGGGGCGGTCGAACGATCGGGCCACATAATCGTCGATGAGCGCACCCAGCGCCTGTTCGGGGTCCTGGGCGGCGCCGAGGACTTCCGACATGTCCGCCGAGAGCCGGTCGGCGGCGCGGCGAAACCCGGCGGCCAAGATGTCGGATTTTCCGGAGAAGTACCGGTAGATCCCCGAGGCGGGCATGCCGACCGCCGCGGCGATGTCCTCCATCGTGGTGTCGCGATAGCCGTTCTGGTTGAACAGCCGCATCGACTCGGTCAGCAGCGCTTCATACTTCGTCGCATTGACAGCCGGCGTAGGTGGCGCGACGGGGTCTGTCGCGTTCGGAAAGTCGGGCAGTTCGGCGGCCAGCACGCTGTCGCAGATCTCTGCGAGCAGCGCGCGGATCTGACCGGCGGGCAGTTTGGACCGATGGTCGACGACGCTGCCGATCACGCCGAGAACCGCAGTCGACAGGGTCCACCGGGCCCGCGAATTGAGCTCGGGCCGCAACTCCATCAACGGCCGCTGGATCCGGCGGTGCACGGTGCGCACCTGCGCGTCCAGGGTGCTCTGGTCGTCGCCGCGCAGATAACGCGCTTCCCACCGGTACAGGCCCCCGGATTCCCGGTTCACCAAGGCGGTGTCGCTCAGCGCGGCCACGAGCCTGCGCAATTGGTCACGCGGGTCCCCGTCGGGCTCTTCAGCGAACGCCGTACCGTCGACGAGTTGCTGACTGAGGTTGAGCACGGCGTCGCGGAACAATTCGTACTTGCTCGAATAGTGCCGGTACAACGCCGCCGCGGAGATCCCGACGCGCGAGGCTATGGCCTCCATGCTCACACCGTGATACCCCAGGGCACTGAACGACTCCGCCGAGGCCCGCGCTATCTGGGCCTTTCGGTCTTTCGGGCGGCGCCGCACACCGTTGGCACCACTGTCGATCGACCGGGGCGAGATGCGCGCCATTCCGTCACACTAACGGACCGAACAGCCGGGTCAAAATGGTAGTTCGGCCGAGAATAGCCATTAACATAGACGGCAATAAGCTCAGATGGGGGTGCAGTGCTTGCCAGGTTGCGGACGTTGCTGGCCTACCGCGTCGCACTCGGCGAACTGATCGTGGTGGCCGTGGTGCTCGGGGTGCCGTATCTGTTGGTCGGCACCTTCTGGTCCGGCACGCACACCGACCATCTGCAATCGATGGACAGCCTCGATGCGGTGGTGTCGTTCTTGGGGGCGATCGTCTCGTGGCCCGTGTTGTTGTTCACCGACGTATGCATGACCTGAAGGGGGCACGGTGAGTTTTCGCGCCGTCTATATCGGAATCGCCGCAGCGGTGGTGTTTCTCATCGGGCTGTACCTGTTGAGCCTGCCGGTCTACCTCGACGACTTCGATCAGTTCGGCATGCAGATCCCCTGCGGTTCCGGGTACAGCGCTCACCTGGTGCAGGCCAACGCCGCCGGCCAGGAGTATGTGGACAAGTGCGGTTCGGCCCTGACGATGCGTCGGTTGTGGACCATCCCGATCGTGGCGGTCGGGGCACTGATGTTGATCGCGGTGCTGTTCCGGGCCGCGACGTCCTCAGCACACGAGACGCTGCTGCCGAAGCGCGATACGCACTAGACAGGCTTAGTCCACAGATCCACCGGCGCAGGCACTTCAGGGCGTACGCCGGAAGCCGCAGCATGGACACCCGCCGCGGCCAGTCACCGGCACGAAAGTGGGCATCTGTGCCGCCGTCGACGAAGATGACACTGCTGCAAAGAAACTCGACGACGTCAGACAACGTGATCACCATCCACGCGCCAAGGGGGTCAGGAACGAGCGCCTTGGCTTAGCGCGGGGAGGCCGGCCGCCACTCGAGGTGCATCGTCAGGCCACTGCGAGACGGTAAGGCGAACACGAGGATCGATGGGTTCACTAACGGCCGCCGCCAGAGCCTGGGTTCAGGTGTGCCAACACCAACACCGCAGGAACCGTCACCGATGTCCCGATACAGGACAACTCTCGCGCGGCCGCATTTGTCGGTGCTCGAATGTATGTTCGAGTCATGCAGGCGGGTGCGGTTCAGGCGGTGGCCGGGTTGCGGGCCGCCTTCGACGTGTTCGCTGCGTGTGACTTCGCTTCGCTGAACCGCGGTGAACTGCTGGCGGTGCTCGACGAGTACGAGACCCTGACCTGCCAACTACCTTCCCCGCTGCATCGGCTGCTGGCCCAGTTGCAGGCCGACACCACACCCCGGGAGATGGGCGCCAAATCGTGGAACGAGGTGCTGCGGGTGCGGTGGCGGTTGTCGACCGCTGAGGCCTCTCGCCGGTTGGGCCAGACGGCCGCGCTGGGCCCGCGCCGCACCCTCACCGGTGAACCCCTGCCGGCGGTGTTGCCGGTGGTCGCCGCCGCCCAAGCTGCCGGGCTGATCAATCCTGATCACGTCACGGTGCTGCGCGACGCGGTCACTCGACTGCCCGGCTTCGTCGATGCGAGCACCCGCGAACAGTTCGAGGCCGACCTGGTGCGCGTCGCGGTCGGGGTGGGCCCCAAAGAACTCAAAGACACCGCCGACTTGCGGCTGTTTCTGCTCGATCAGGACGGCCCCGAGCCCGACGACACCGAACGTGCCCGCAAACGCGGGCTGTCAGTGGGCAAACAAGGTCGCGACGCGATGACCGCACTGACGGCCAACCTGACCCCCGAAGCTGCTGCGGTGTGGGAAGTGCTGTTCGCCAAGTTCGCCGCCCCGGGCATGTGCAACCCCGACGACGAGCAGCCCTGCACCACCGGCACCCCCAGCCAAGCCCAGATCGACAACGATCACCGCAGCCTGGCTCAACGCCAACACGACGCCCTGCTCGTGGTCGGACGCATCGCGTTGATGACCGATCTCGGTCAACTCAACGGGCTACCGGTCTCGATCATCGTGCGCACCACCCTGCGAGATCTCGAATCGCGCGCCGGCATCGGTGTGAGCGGTGGCGGCACCAAAATCCCGATCAAAGACGTCATCCGGATGGGTGCCCACGCCAGTCACTACCTGGCGATCTTCGATCAGGCCACCGGGGCGGCGCTGAACTATTTTCGGGCCCGCCGGGTCGCCAGCGCGGCCCAGCGCATCATGCTCATCGCCCGCGACGGGGGCTGCACCAAACCGGGTTGCACCGTGGGTGCCTACGGCTGCCAAGCCCACCACGCCACCGACGACTGGGCTGCCGGCGGCGACACCAACGTCGACACCATGAGCTTGGCGTGCGGCCCCGACAACCGCCTCGTCGATGACGACGGTGGCTACACCACCACCATCAACGAGCGTGGCGAGGTGGAATGGCAGCCCCCGCCGCACCTCGACCACGGCCAACACCGCATCAACTACCACCACCGCCCCGAACTACTACTCACCCCACCCGAGGACGAACCACCAGCCGAACCCAAGCCCCAGGCGCAGGCCGGGCCCCAGCCCCAAGACGCCGAATGGGACGGCACGCAACCCACGCCCCCCAACCGGGAATGGGAACCCGAATGGAACCCCGACTGGGACAACGACCTCAACCTCGACATCGACTCTGTTTTCGACGAATCCGCCCTCATGGCACCCACCGCGGAACAACTCTGGGACTCCGAGACATTCGACCCGGAACAATCGCCCAAGTGGATTCTGCGGGACGAATCCTCGCAAGACACAGACACCTACGACGACCCTGCGGCGTGGCGATCGAACAACGACCAAGCCTTCGCCGCCAAGGGAGAACGTGGGCCCTAGATGCTAGGGCCTCGTGGGGGCCGCGCGCTGGAAGGCTAGATCGGGTCGAACGACGAAATCAGCCAGTTGCCATCGACTTTCGTAAGTCCGACCTTCACAGCGCTGGACGCCTGCGCCGGTGCGGGGTTGTCGCGGCTGGTTGTCGCCTGGTTCAGATAGACCAACACCTGCGCGGTGTCGGATCCCACGTCGACGGGGGCAGCTCGGACCACCGACGCGGTCGCCTGGATATCCTTCTGTTTGGCCGCCGGCGCGACGAACTTGTCCGCGAACTCGCTGTAGTAGGTCAGAAAATCACCGGTCAGTTTCGATTTCGCGGTAGCGAAGTCTTGATCCAGACTGTTCGGCGCGTAGGACAACAACGCCACAGATCCTTCTGAAGCCGCCTCGACCACCGTCGTCGACGCCCCTGCGGCAGCATGTTCGGCGCGGTACCCGCCGAAATAGAGGGCTGACGCCGAGCCCGCCGAAGTCAGCAGTATGCAGACGACGGCGATCGGGCGCCATCGCCGTGCCACACGATGAGTCCACCGCTCCCGAACCTCAGGAGTGTGGTCGGCCTCGCCGGTCCGTGCTTCTTCGGCAGTGCTGGTACTCACGGGACGAACTCCACTTTCGACATCTTGATCTGCCCTCCGTCGTCGACCATGGTGACGCTCAGCCGCCAGTTCCTCGGCTGTTGGTTCGCCCCGGCTGAGTTGCTGACCGTGGTCGCTGCACTAACGAGGACGATTGCGGAATCGGTGTCCATCGACTGCACGGCAGCGGCCCGGACCGTCGCGTTCGTGGACGCCTTCGAATCTTGCGCTGTCCTCACCAAATCCATGGCCGACGATTCGATGTCCTCTTTGAACTGCCCGGTCGAGTTGTCGATGATCTGCTTGACGTTGTCCTGAGCCTTGGCGCTGTCGATCGACATCAAGGTGACGGCGGCCTGCGACGCCGCTGCCGAAAATTCCGCGCGGCGCTGCTGCTCGCCGTCGGCCCGCTGGACAAACCACGTCATGTAGCCGCTGGCCGCCAACAACCCGACGCTGGCGAGGATGGTGACGCCGGCGAGCACCGTCGCGAGTTTCGGCCGCCGGCTGCGCTTTTCGGCTGCGGCCGGTGGTTGACCGTCGGAGTCCGTGCCTCCGTCCGTGTCTTCGTCGGCTTGGGCCTGAACCGACGATTCGGTGACTTCATCGGCATCGTCGAGCACGGCGGCCCCGGTTGCTTGTTCAGGGCGGCTGAGCAACCGCATAGTGCACCTCCGGTTGGTCTCGGCCAGTCGCCGATATGACTGCTGCCGCACGGTAGTGCGGCAGCACGGCTCGTCGGCGTCGCTGTCCCACCCAGCGGGCAAATCCCGGTCGACTCACTGCGTCACCAATTCCGCAGGGAGCACAATGCCCCCTTGGTGCCGGCGGCACGGTCGACGACAACACCGTCGATGGCCAATTCGCAGCTCAGGGTCCCCGCAGTTTGTGGAGTCAGTCCAGCCGTGGTGACGGTGACCATGGCCCACCTCATGGGGTCGGCGAGCGTGGCCTCGCGAATCCAGGGCTTGCCGGGCTCCAGCGTGAGATCGTCTTTCGGGCTGAACTCGTACGGATTGTGGCTGTAGTCGGCCCACGTCGGCGGATCAACCTCACGGAAATAGATCCCGACGGCCGTCGGATGCTCAGCGGTGACCGTATAGGTCACCCGATGCAACATCGGCCCCTCATCCGCATGGACCGGTGGCGCGAACGCAAGACAGGCACCGAGGGCCGCGGTGAGCGCCGCGCCCACCGCGCGGCTCGACTCAGAGGTCACCACGTAGCCACCTGCTCGTGCCGTCAGTCGCCACGCAACTCAAGAACAATCCGTCGGGAGCTTGGGCGACCGAACTCTCGAAGCCGGTACATGGGCTGTTCTCCTGGCGAACGCCTTTCAGCGGCGGCGACCGGAAGTACCGCGGCTCGTACCGGCGCGGAGACCCGCAGAAGACCAGCCGGCCCCACGATGTGGTGCCGAAGACGTAGTACGCGGTATCCGAACACGGGGCACCGAGTACAACACCAGCGGTGATCCCGGGGACGCATGAGGGCTCACTGCAACCGACAGGTTCTGCGTTCGCCGGCGATGGCACGATCATCGGCGACACGATGAGCAGCCCTGCCATAGCCGCTACCGGTATCCGCACGGACGACACTGTGGCACGGCTGAATCCAGATTCCGCCGTCTCGCCCACTAGGTGGGACGTTCTCCGTCAAACAGCGGCAGAAGTTGCACAGTGAGCACTGCCACGGGGACCAACCGAGGTCTGTTTCAGAGGAGCAGTGTCATGCAAGTGTCAACGGTATTCATCGGCGCAGGGGTGCTCGCCGCCGCCGCAGCAGCCGGGTTGTGCAGTCCCATCGCCGCCGCATCCCCGAGTTGGGGCCTCAACGGGACCTACATCGCCACGTCGAACGGTGAGTGGGCGAAAACGAACGACGTCTTCCACGACGAGGCGAGTATCCGTGGCACCTGGACAATCTCGACGACGTGCAGCTACCCGAGCGAGTGCACCGGGACGGTCGACACCGACTGGGGGTGGAGCGCACCCATCTACAAGAAGAGCGGCGTCTGGTACGTCAAGAAGACAGTGGACAAATGGCAGCCCTGCGGTGACGGCACTGCCGGCCCAGGACTGCAGGTGTTCCGGTTCTTCCCCTCCAACAAGGACGCCACCGCAACCGATCCGGCGTCGATGACGCTGTTGGGCGAAGATTCGACGACCGGCGTCAGCGGATCGTGCGGTAGTAGCCGAGTCGTCTTCATCACGATGCCCTTCAAGCTCGTGAAAGCCGCCTGATCAGGTGGTGAACAGGTTCTTCCAGGTCCGGTCACCTGATTGCGGCACCAGGTCGGCCTGCCGGTACACCTTCCCATCCACAGTGGCGTAACGGCCCGTCTTCGGGTCGTAGGTGGCCACCGCGACCGAGGGTCCACCAGATCCGTTGGGAGAAAACGCACTGGGGGCCACGGTGGGCGCATCGGCATCGCTGGGCGGCACCTCTGCCGGCGCTTGTGCCGGGACCTCCGCCGGCGGCGGTGGCGTTCCTTCTATCGGACCGTGAATGAATGCATCCCGATCGGCGCGTGCATCCGGCGCGATTCCCTGAGCGAGCAGATTGGGATCGATCGGGTACGGGCCGAGGGCGTGCTGGCGCATCGCCAGCGGTTCGTAAGGTTTGTCACTGTTGCAGATTTCGACCGTGGGAGCTCGCTTTCCTGGCTTGCCCATGCACGGGTAGTTGCGGGCACCGCGGACGCCGATCGGGGAGTCCTGCGGCAGCTTGCAATACAACCCGTCGGGCGTGTCGATATCGCTGGTGTCCTCGGGCGACCGCCATGATGACGGCGGTAGGAACCCGACCGTGCACGCCGGCGGGTCACCCATCGTGAGAGTGAAGTCGCCCAAGGACATTCCGGTCGGGTTGTTCTTCGGCGCACCGTATGACTGGGTTGCCGCGATGGACGGCGGAAGCAGTACCAGCAGCTGCTCCAGCGATGGATGGTAGGTCAACCCGACCTGACCCAGGCTGGTGAGGTTGGCCAGCAGTAGCGGCAGGGTCGGCTTGACCTGATTGAACAAGCGGGTGGCCTCGTCGGCGGTGCCCGGCCCGTCTTTGAGCAAGGTGCGCACATGCTGGTCGTCGTCGGTGATCTGCTTGGTGATGCCGGCCATGCTGCGGGCCCAGGTGCGGATCGCGTCGACTGATTCAGCCTGTCCGTCGAGCAGAGGAGCTCCGTCTTCGATGAGCGCACGGGTCTGGTCAGAAGCGGCGTTCGCTTCGGCGATCAGTCTCGACGACGAGTCCAGCAATGCCCCCATGTCGTTCCCAGTGCCGTTGAAAGCCTTGAAGGTTTCGTCGAGCAGCGGGCTGATCTTGTCTTTGGGGATGCTGCCCATCAAGGCGCTTACCTGATCGAGCATCGGTCCCACGGCCTGCGGGATCGATGTGCTCGAGGCCGGGATCACCGACCCGTCATGCAGATACGGCCCTGAGTCATTTTTCGGTTGCAGGTCGACGTACTGCTCACCCACCGCCGAAACACTCAGCACCGCGGCGTGCAGGTCCGCGGGCACTTTGGGCGAGGTATTCAGCGACAGGGTGGCTTCTGCCCCCTCACGGGTGGGCCGTACCTCGGTGACCTTCCCCATCTGCACCCCGCGATAGGTGACGTTCGAGAACTGGTACAGCCCACCGGTTCCGGGTAGTTGCAGGGTCACCGTCATCCGGCCGATGCCCAACAGCGTCGGGGCCTGCAGGTAGACGATGCCCATCAGGGCCATGCCGATCACCGAGGCCACCGCGAAGATGGCCAGCTGGATTCGGACGAAGCGGGTGAGCATCAGTTGCCACCTTCCTTCGGCGCTGCGGGGTCGACCAGGGGCGGAATCGTGGCCACCGCTGCCGGGGGCGGCGGAGTCAGCGGCATACCCAGCGGGTCCTTGGTGTAGTTGGCAAACCACGGGTCGCCCGGTGCCGGAGTGAGGGGCAGGCCCTCCTGTCCCCATCGGGTGCCCAGGAACAAACCTCGTTTCAGGCGCGGAACGGTGAAGTCGAAGGTGATGAACTGGTTGAGATAATCGCCGCGAATCGCCCGGTCGATGAAGTTCTGCGGGTAGGGATATCCCGGTGCATATGCCAGCACCGTGCCGAGGTTCGGTCCGACGTCGGCGAGTGCCCGCACCGTCGGTTCGAGGTTGCGCAGGTTGGTCAGCAGGTCGTCGCGCGTGGCATGGACGAGTTTTGTTGCGGTGTCGCTGAACTGACCGAACTTCTCCAATGCCGTGGTGATGCGGGGACGCTCCTTGACCAGGACATCGAGCGCCGGCGGGATCCGTTGCAGCGCGGTGGTGATGACCTCCTGCTGGCTGGAAAGGGTTCCGGACAGGCGGTTCAACGCCGTGATGGAGGCGTTGATGTCGTCGCGCTGGTTGGCGAACATGCCGACAATGTCGTCGAGCTGGGTGAGCAGATCGCGGATCTTGTCTTCTCGGCCATTGAGCGCAGCGTTGAATTCGGCGACCAGGTCACCGATCTTGCCCAGACCGCCACCGTTGACGAGCACCGACAGCGACGACAAGGTCTGTTCGGTCGATGGGTACATCGACGTCCGGTTGAGCTCGAGTGTGGCCCCGGGGGCCAGCCGCCCGGCCGGCGCCTGCCCGAGCGGAGGATCGAGCGCAACGTGCATCGAGCCCAGCAAGCTGGTCTGTCCGACGGTGGCGATCGCATTGGCGGGGACCACTACATCGGGCTTGACTGACACCTCCACATCCGCGTGCCAGCCCTTCACCACCATGCGGGCGACGCTGCCCACGATGACGTCACCGATCATTACGGGCGAGTTCGCCTCCAGGGTCCCGATGTTGGCGAGCTCGACGTGGTAGGTCGTCGCGTCGGCCCCGCGCCCGACAGTGCCGGGCAGGGGCAGTGAGTTCAGCCCGTGGAACGCACAGCCGGTCAGGGTCACCACCGAGCAGGCGGCTACCGCAGCCAGGCGCGTCAGCGACCGCCGAGTGATCATGGGGTGCCTCCTGGCGCCGGCGGTGCGGGGTTGGCTGCTGCTTCCGCGGGAAGCAGCATGTTCTGCAATGTCTTTGGTGATTGATCTGCCGGGGCGGCTGGTGCGCCTGGGGGGATCGGCGCTCCGGGGTACAGCGCGGGTGCGGGATCCGCTGGGAATCCGTTCGGTGCGTAGGCGCCGGAAGGACCTGGAGGTGCTCCCCATCCGGCCGGTGGCGTGACGTCACCGGCGCCGGTGAACGCCGACACCGCCGGTGGCTGGTCTGCATAGGGCTGGGGGCGACCCCCTGTGCCGCCCGGTGCGATGTCGGGGTCGGTGTACACCAGGTTTTCCGGGCTGGGTGCCTTTCGTAGGTATGCGTTGAACGGCATCGGCATGTAGTTGAAGTTGATCAACGACAGAGCTGGCCCGAGGTATTGCGCGCACAGTTTGGACGATTCGGCGGCCGTGGCATTCTTTACCGCCGCGATCGCCGAGCACACCACCGATACGGGATCGGAGAAGTTTGACAGTGCGAACGCGCCGACGGCGGTGCCGCTGTCGGGGTTGTAGATGTTGTAACCGTTGGCGATGGCGTTAGGCGCGACATGCAGGACGTTCTCAAGCTTGATCTTGTTGTCCACCAGGTTCTGCGTGACATTGTTCAACCGCTGCAACTGCTCGGCGGTCTGGTCCCGGCTGCCTGCGACGAATCGCCTAACATTGCCGACGGCGTCCGCGAGGTTCGTCAAGGCGCCGTCCAGATCGGAGCGGCTCTCGTCGATGACGCTGGTGACGCTGGCCAACTTCCCCTGAAATTCCACGATCTGCGCGTTGCTGTCGCGCAGCGCTGTCACGAATACCTGCAGGTTCTTGATGATGCTGACGACGTCCCCGCTGCCCCGGCCCAAAATCTTTGCCACACCGGACAACTGGCTGATGGCCTCGTGGAGCTTCTCACCATTGCCGTCCATGGCAGCGGCCGCGCTGTCGACGAATCGGCTGAGTGACGTGGCCGACGCGCCGTTGATGGGTCCCAGATCGCTGGCCAACCGCATCAACTGGTCCTTGACCTGGTCCCACTCGACGGGCACCGCGGTGCGCTCAACCCCGATCTGCGCACCGTCGGCCATGATCGGACCGACATCTTCGTAAGCCGGAGCCAGCTGAACATACCGAGCCGCAACGAGGTTCTGCGCCATGAGGATTGCCTTGGCATCGGCAGGAATCTTCACGCCGTGGTCGACCGCGAGGGTGATCCGAGCCTGGCCGCCGGCCGGTTCGATGCTCTTGATGGACCCGACCTTGACGCCAGCGACGCGGACCTCGTCTCCGGGATAGATCGCGGTGGCCGAGGTGAAGTACGCGGTGATGGTGGTCGGCTTGAAGGCGGTCTGCCGCACGATGACCCCCGTGGCGGCCAGGGCTAGCATTGCAAGCAGCACCAGCACGCCGCGGCTGAACCTTCTCCGATTGCGGGCGATCATCGACTTCCTCCGGGAATGCCGTTGTGGGGCCATGGGAATTCCGCGCGTGGTCCGGCATTGTCCGGCGGTTGACCGGCGTTGGCACCGCGCCGGAATCCGAACGCATAGTCGAGGAAGGGCTGCAGTGTCTGCGCCGGCAGGAGGTTGCCGACAAAGGCGTTGTAATACCACCCGTTGTTCACCGACTCACCCTGAGTTACTTGGTATTTGGCCAGACCGGACAGGGCTTCGGCGATATTGTCGCGGTTCTTCTCCAGCATCGCGGTGACCGAGTTGAGCTGCTTGAGGGTGGGGGCCAACTCTTCTTCGTTGTCGTGAACGAGCCCGGTGAGCTGTTGGGACAGCGCCGAGGTGTTGGCCAACAGGTTGACGATGGCGTACCGGCGCTGGTCGAGCACTCCGGTCAGCGCGTTCGCGTCCAGCAGCAACGTATTGACCTGCTCGCTGCGCTTCGACAGGATGCCGGTCACCTCGGCAGCGCTCTTGAGCAGGTTGGACAGCGACTCGTTGCGGCTGTTCAGTGTCTCCGACAACCGGGACAGACCTTCGAACGTCGGCCCCAGCTGCGGCGCCATACGATCGATGGTGTCCGACAGCGTATCCAGCGACTGGGTGAGCGCCGCCGTATCGGTGCCGGCCGTGTTGTTCGTGAAGTCGCCCACGGCGTTGGTCAGCGAGTACGGCGATGCCGTCCTGGTCACGGGGATCGTGTCCGACGCACGCATCGTCCCGGCTCCGGCCGGTTCCAGGGTGAGCATCCGGGCACCGAGCATCGTTCCGGTGCGGATGTGCGCCGTGGTCTCGGAGCCCAACCGCACCTTGCTGTCCAGCGTGAATGTGACCAGCGCCTTGCCGTGGCTCAGGCTGACACCGGTGACCAAGCCCTTGGTGACGCCGGAGATCTTGACGTCGTTACCGGTGGTGAGCCCGCCCGCTTCGGCGAACACTGCGTGGTATTTGACCGAGGTGGCCCACGACCACAGTGCCTGTGGCTGGAGTCCGACCGCGATGATCATCGCGATCAACACGATGCCGATGAGTCCGCTCCGGATGAGGTGTGATCCGCGGTATTTGAGCATCAGGGTTCCCCACAGCGTCCGGTGTTCTGCATGATCCACGGGAAGTACGCAGTGCGCCCCTGCAGGTCGGTGACCCTCACATTCATGCCGCACAGGTACTGGTTGATGAAACTGCCGTAGGCCCCCAACCGGACCAGCTTGCGGTAGTTCCCCGGCGCCTTTTGCAGCGCCAGGTCCATCCGCGCCATGTCGTCCTCGCCTGCGAGCAAGGGCGCCAGCCGGGTCAGCTGGTCCACAGTGCCAGACAGAGGTGGTCGGGCCTGTGTCATCAGATCGCTCAGCGATGCGGTGCCGTTGTCCAGGGCGGTGATGGCTTCACCGATCGGATCGCGTTCCTGCGACAGACCGGTGATGAGCTGTTGCAGCTGCTCGACGGCGCCGGAGAACTTGTCGCCGTCCTCGGCCACCGTTGCCACGGTGGTCTTCAAGTTGTCGATCAGCTGCTGCACGGTCCGACCGTTGTCGGCCAGTGCCTGGCTGAACGAAGTCGTGTGGGACAGCAGTGATTCCACCGTCCCGCCTTGGCCCTGCAGGATCTGGATCAGCGAGTTGGTCAACGCGTTGACGTTCTGGGCGTTGAGGCCTTGGATCACGGGCTTGAGCCCACCGAGAAGTAGGTCGAGATCCAGCGCCGGCTCGGTGCGATCGAGCGGGATCTGCGACCCGGCCGGCAATATCCTGGTCGATCCAGGGCCGTCGAGCAGCTCAAGGTACCGGTTGCCGACCAGATCCAGATAACGCACCGCGATCTTGGTGCCGGTCGTCATGACCACTTCACGGTCGGAGTCGAAATGCACCAGCACCGTGTTGTCGGGCTGCAGCGCAACGTCATTGACGGTGCCGACGCGAATTCCGGCCACCCGCACCGAATCGCCGGCCTTGAGGCTGGAAGCATCGGTGAACACAGCCGAATAGCCGTTGGTCGCCCCGGTGCGGTACTGACCCATGATGGCGAACAGCGCTCCGGTAAGGAGCAGCATCGTCACTCCGAACACGCCGAACTTGACGGCGGTTCCGCGGCTGCGCGTCATCCCGGTTGTCCTATCTGGGTTGTGTTGCGCGGCGGTCCGTCAAGCGGCCCGTACAGCGCTTGCTTGAGCGCATCGGAGTTCAACAGGATTCCCTGATTGCCGTACTGCGCCGGGTTGGCATCGATGTCGGTGACGATGAACGGCGGCCGCGTCTCGAAACCGACCTCGGGAAGTCCCTGGCATTGCGGGCCGCCGGTGGCGCCCACCTTCGGCAGGTTGCCCGGGTAGCGATAGCGTTCGGTGCCCAACAGGAACGAGTCCAGCAACATGACGCCCGGTAGCGGCTGCGGCGGTCCCAAAGCCAGTGGCTCCATACCTTTCAGCGCGCAATTGAGTGCCGCGTTGTACTGGTTGGCCAGGCTGGTGGTCGGTGCCAGCAGCCGCATGGCCTCAGTGATCGCGGCACTGTTGCCGGCCACTACGTCGGTGCCGACATCGGCCAATCCGATCGCGCTGATGAGCAACGCATCCAGATCGTTTTGATGCTCGACGAGCGTGTCGCTGAACCTGGTCGCGTTACGCACGGTGTCCATGAGTTCTGGGCCGGCGTCGGCGTACGCGTTGAACACCTCTGGTGCGACGGCAATCTCGTGGCTCATAGCCGGAAGGCTGGGTGCGATCTTGGCCAGCAGGGCGTCCAGATCGACCAGGGTCTGACCCATCTTGTCACCCCGACCATCGATCGCCTGGGCCATCGCGCCCAACGTCTCGTTCAGCTTCTCCGGCTGGATCTGCGCCAGCACCGACACCAATTGCTCGAACACCGTGTTGATCTCGACGGTGGTGTGCGTCGCGTCGAGGACCTGGCCCGCGTACATCGACGCCGACGAGGGTTCCGCCGGCGGAACGAGCTGAACGAATTTGGCGCCGAACACGGTGCTGGAAGCGATCTCGACACCGGTATTGGCCGGAATCAGCTGCAAGTCATCGGGATCCATTGCCAGGTGGAGCGCCGCCTGTCCGTCCGGCAGCGTCTCGATGGCGACGACCTTGCCCACCTGCGCACCGTGCAGTTTGACCTTGGCTTCTGGATTCATCACCAGACCGGCCCGCGGCGACATGACGGTCACCGCCGCGGTGGGCGCGACCCCACCGCGGAACAGCACAATGGCACCGGCGATGATGGCGGCGATCACCACAACTGTGATCAGTCCGCTCAGTTGACGTTTAGCGTCACGCGACATCAGATGCCTTCTCTAGCCGGAGAGGTTGAAATTGCCGTTGGAGCCGTAGACCGACAGCGAGATCAGCAGCGTGATCGAGACGACCACGATCAGTGACGTCCGGACGGCGTTGCCAACTGCCACGCCGACCCCGGCCGGGCCGCCGGTGGCGAAGAACCCGTAGTAGGTGTGCACCAGCAAGATCGCCAGCGCCATCAGCAGCGCCTGCAGGAACGACCAGAGCAGGTCGATCGGGTTGAGGAATGTGCTGAAGTAGTGGCCGTACAGGCCACCGGACTGTCCGAGCAGCACGACCGTGGTGAACTGGGAGGCCAGGAAGGACAAGATCACCGCGATCGAGTACAGCGGGGTGATCGCGATCATCCCGGCCACGATGCGGCTGGACACCAGGTACTCGACCGGCCGGATCGCCATGGATTCCAGCGCGTCGACCTCTTCGTTGATCCGCATCGCCCCGAGCTGTGCGGTGACACCGGCCCCGAACGTGGCCGCCAGACCGATGCCCGCCACGATCGGCGCCGAGATACGGACGTTGATGAAGGCGGCCAGGAATCCGGTGAGTGCTTCAATGCCGATGTTGCCCAGCGAGCTGTAGCCCTGGATCGCCAGCACGCCGCCGGTGGCCAAGGTGAGAAAGCCGACGATGACCACGGTTCCGCCGATCATTGCCAATGTGCCTGCACCCATGCTGATTTCGGCGATAAGCCCGACCACTTCTTTGCGGTAGTGCACGGCGGCATGTGGCATACCCGCCAGCGCCCGACCGTAGAAAAGGACATGGTCGCCGATGCCGCTCAACGTGGCTCCGGGCCGTCGCGCGGCCCGGGACAGCCTCGGATAGACCGACTGGAGTACTGCGCTTGCCCCCGTCATCGCGTCGTCATCTGGATGCCGACGGCGGTGACCACCACGTTGACCACGAACAACGCCATGAAGGCGTACACCACTGTTTCGTTGACAGCGTTGCCCACCGCCTTGGCTCCGCCACCCGAGACGGTCAGACCGCGGTAGCAGGCCACCAGCCCGGCGATCAGCCCGAACAATGCCGCCTTGACGCAGGAGATGACGACCTCCGGGATACCGGTGAGCAGAGTGATACCCGCCGCGAACGCACCGGGGTTTACGTCTTGAACGAACACCGAAAACAGGTATCCACCAAGGATTCCGATGATGACCACAACGCTGTTGAGCAGGAGCGCCACCAGACCTGAGGCCAGCATGCGCGGAGTGACCAGGCGCTGGATCGGGTTGATGCCCAGCACCTCCATGGCATCGATCTCTTCGCGGACGGTGCGCGACCCGAGGTCGGCACACATGGCGGTGGCGCCGGCGCCGGCCACGATCAACACCGTCACCATCGGCCCGACCTGGGTCACCGCGCCGAAAGCCGCTCCCGCGCCCGACAGATCGGCCGCACCCAGTTCACGCAGCAGGATGTTCAAGGTGAACGACACCAGAACGGTGAACGGGATCGCCACCAGCAGAGTTGGTGCCATGGAAACCCTTGCCACAAACCAGGATTGGTCCAGAAATTCACGCCATTGGAATGGTCTGCGCACCACGAATCTGGCGGCATCCACCGACATGGCGAACAACCCACCCACCCCCTCGAGTGGGCCGGCGAGTTGTCGCTGCAACATCGAGTTCTCCGTTCTTGGCCTGAATCAGATCCGGTGGGTTGATATGACCCGGACCACATGCCTCGACCGGGAACGATCACAGTTCGCCACCGGTCGCGCCACCGCGTCTCCCACCTACCGGGAATCTGACTCAGCGGCGTCAAACCCCCGTCGGTGGCCCAGTCAGCGGAACAGGCCGTTGCCGCATCCGTGCGCGCGTGTGAGGCTGGGCGCAACGACCCAGCTAGACGAAAGCAGTTGCCGTGTCGAATTCTGTTTCGGTCACCGATAACACCGGTACGACGGACGTCGTGCGTGAAATACAGACCAGCGCAGGCGCTTTGCGCTACTACGATGTCGGCCGCGGACCCACCGTGCTGTTCCTGCACGGATCGGGCCCGGGAGTCACGGGCTGGCGCAACTTCCGCGGAGTGCTGCCGGCGTTCTCTCAACGCTTCCGGTGTCTGGTGCTGGAGTTTCCCGGCTTCGGCGTCTCAGATGACTGGGGAGGGCACCCCATGGTCACGGCTCAGGGAGCGGTGACTCCCTTCCTTGATGCCATGGGTGTCGAACGGGTGGATATCGTCGGCAACTCCATGGGCGGCGGCGTCGGGATAAATACGGCGATCAATGCACCCGAACGCGTCGGCCGTCTCGTGACGATCGGCGGAATCGGCACCACGATCTTCTCCCCCGGCCCCAGTGAAGGGATCCGCCTGCTCCAGGAGTTCACCGAGGACCCTTCCCGGCAGCGCCTCATCGACTGGCTGCATTCCATGGTCTACGACCGAACACTGGTCACGGAGGAATTGATCGAGGAGCGCTGGACATTGGCGACCGATCCGGAGACCCTAGCCGCCGCACGCAGGATGTACGGAAAGGCAGCATTCGCGGCGATGACGGCATCCATGGCCGCTTCGGATCTGCCCATGCCGTGGGCGCGTATGCACAAAGTCTCTGCCCCAACGCTTTTGACGTGGGGCCGCGATGATCGCGTGAGTCCGCTGGACATGTCTCTGATTCCGATGCGCACCATTCCCAACGCTGAGCTACACGTGTTTCCCAACTGCGGGCACTGGGCCATGATCGAAGCGAAGCAGGCGTTCGAGTCTGTTGTCACGGCCTTCCTGGCAAGAGCGACAGCTCAGCCCTGAGACCTGGTGGGCGGCGTCCGCTGCTGCAGGCCCGACAGCACCATGCCGATTCCGGATCGGTGCGCGGCTATCAATTCATCAAGTTCGTGAAGTTCTTTGGCGTCCGTCCACCAGATGTAGGCACTGCTGCTGACCTGGATGATGAGCCTACTCGGCAGCGCTCGGGCGAATTCGTCGTCGCCGAGTTCGAAATGGCCCGCCAGGTAATCGGTGATGGCTTCGGCGAGGGTTGCGCTCCAATCCATCCACCGCAGGCGGTACTGCGGCGTCTCAGCGACAAGTGACATGAGCTTGCGGGCAACCTCGACCGCCTGCCGCTGCTGGACCCCGGCCGACTGCCGGTGCCGAACCTCGACTGTGAACATGTCGACGAGCACATCTACCGGGTCTGCATCGGCGGCAGCGCAGGCCAACAGACTGCGCATATTGTTCTCGCTTCGCCGGAACAACGGTCCCAGCACGTCTTCTTTGACCGGGAAGTGGCGGTAAAACGTCCGCGTCGCGATGCCCACTTCGTCGCAGATGCGCTCCACAGTCGCTGTGGTATCGCCGTCTGCGATGAAGATATCGCACGCGGTTCTGGCGATATTCAACCGCAATTCCTCGGCGCGACGCTCCGTGAGCGTCGGCCCGTTACCCCTGGGCATCTTTACTTCGCAACGGCATTGTGCCTAGACTCACACCTGTCATCTTATGACACATATGCAGAGTATGACAGGTATGGAGGGTGTTGTGCCAACGTCGCATGACGACGCGGCTCCCATAGCGATGCTCAGCCGGGTGGCTTCTCTTCTGGAGGTCTTCGGCGAACGCCAAGCGCTCACGCTGGCGGAGATCACTCGCTATTCGAAAGTGCCCCGCTCGTCAGCTCATCGCATCCTGCAGGGATTGGTCCAGCTGGGCTGGATCGAACGCCAAGGCGCCGGATATGCACTGGGGCTCAAGATGTTCGAACTCGGCTGCCAGGCAATGCGGCAGCGCCGGGTTCCCGAAGCGGCGCTACCGATAATGGCAGACCTGCAGCGGCGCACCGGCCTGACGGCTCATCTCAGCGTCCTGACAGATACGCACGTAATGCACATAGAACGCTTCGGGATGGGCCCCAGCTCCAGCAGGTGTTGGCAGGTCGGTTTCAAGCTGCCCGTGGAACAGTGCGCCGCCGGCCGCGCCCTGCTGGCACAGATGGACGAGGCAACCTGGCCAGAGTTGCGGTACGCCGTCACCTCGCCGTACGGAATTCGCAACCGAGCGGAGTTGGATCGCAAGCTCACCACGGTGCGCGCCCGCGGCGGGGTGGCCGTCGACGTTGAAGGTGGTGAGCCAGGAGTCACCGTAGTGGCCGCCCCCATAACCCTGAGCGAGGAAGACAACCGATTCGCCCTGTCGCTGTGCGGGCCGGCCAGGTCCACGCGCGTCGAGCCCGTGGTCGCCGCCGTCCACAGTGCATCGTGGGCCATCAGCCACAGTCTGTCCGACGTGCCCCGCCACGGCGCAAGCAAGGCACGAGCCGCCCATCTGGCGGTGACGCCGGCCATGATCCATCGGGTCGGGGAAACCACCGTCGCAGCCGGCGGAGGTAGGTGACACAACCTAGCGGCCGGGGGTACCCATGTTCACCAGTCCTGCCAGGGGATGATCGTGTTCAGAGGCGTGCGGATGACACATTCTCCAGCTGGCGGAGTCCCGGCGGCATTCTCTGTTAGGCATTCCGCGATTGCCGGGGTGACCTGGACCGGGTCGTCATCGAGGTAGAGCAGGCGGATGCGCAGACCACCGGGCGGATCTGAGGCTTCCCCAGAGCGGAGGCCGAGCCCATTGTTCTGGTGACGATCCAGTGTGAAAGTCCACGCCCCGGCCACACCGTCAACTTCCAGCAGAGCCGGAATCGCCACCCGGTCCTCCCATTGGTGATGCTGGTGGGCATCGACTCCATAAGGTTCGGCGAACCGGGTCATCGTCAGGTGCAGCCCGCGGTTGGGCCGGTACGGGATCACACCCGGCGACACCAGCGCCGACGCCGCGGCGTAGCCCTTGACCGGCCGAAAAAACGCCAGCACCGTGCGACGCACTCCGGGGATCATCGGCCCGCGACCCCACTGGAATGAGTCCGCACCAAGCTGCTCCCACTGTCGCACCGACTGCTCCACCGGAGAACGGAACCAGTACATCGCGACGTAGTCGGTGTCGGCCTGTGCGGGTTCGGCGCTGGACACGGCGCGGCACGCCTGTGGGCGGCTCCACCGGTCACCCCAGGCAATTCCGGGCAACGCAAGGTTTTCCGGCCGATGATCCAGTTGATGCCATTCGTTGTAGCGCCGGTGTTCCTCGACTCCCCCGCCGGCGAGCGTGACGAACGAGAAGTACACCAGTGGGCATTCGGCAGTGGGTCCGTAATCGGCCATACCTGTCATGTTGCCTCCGTCGGCTCCGGCACTATGGGGCCTTGAGCAGATCGAATCCTTTGTATCCGGCTGCCGCTGTGTCGTCGCAGATCTGCAGGTAGGTACCGAAACCCCCGATGAACAGCATGAACATCCGGGGCTTGCCGGGCACATTGGCGCCCATGTACCAGGAGTTGGCTTTGGTGAACAATGTCGCCTCGGCGCGCTGGGCACACTCTGCCATCCAACTGTCCACCGCGTCAGCCGTGGGTTCTATTGCGGCATAACTGTTCTGGTCGAGATGGTCGATGACATCGGAGATCCAGTTCACGTGCGCTTCGGCGTGCAACACCATATTCGCCAACACTGCCGGGGCCCCGGGCCCGGATATCAGGAACAGGTTGGGGAAGCCGTCGACACCGAGTCCGAGGTAGGTGCGCGGTCCGTCGGCCCAATCGTCGACCAGCTTCTTTCCACCACGGCCCACGATGTCGATCTTGGCCAGCGCACCGGTCATAGCGTCGAATCCGGTGGCCAGCACCAAGGCGTCGACAGCGTGGTGGCCTTCGGTGGTGTTGATGCCCGTTTCGTCGACCGACTCGATCGGCGTCCTGCGGACGCTCACGAGTGTGACATTGCGCCGGTTGAACGTCTGGAAGTAATTGGTGTCGGTACAGATCCGTTTTGTGCCGATCGGATGATCGTCGGGAATCAGCAACTCGGCCAGGTCCGGATCGTCGATCACCGCACGGATCTTGTTCTCGTAGAACTTGCGGGCTTCTTCGTTGGCTTCCAGTGTGACCATCTGGTCGGCGAACGTCTTCGAGAACAGTACACCGCCCAGTTCCCAACGCTTTTCGAAGGCTTCCTGACGTTCTTCAGGCGTGGCTTCCATGGTCAGCTTGGGGTGGGCGACGTGGGGCGAGCCACCGCCGCTGCGCCAGGACATCCGGCGCCGCTCGGCATAGTTGGCCTTGATGTCGGCGATCTCGTCGGCCGTCAATGGCCGGTTACCTGCAGGCACACTGTAGTTGGGAGTCCGCTGAAACACATAGAGCCGTTCAGCCTGTTCTGCGATGATCGGAATGGACTGGATACCAGACGATCCGGTTCCGATCACGGCGACCCGCTTACCGGTGAAATCCACGCCCTGGTGTGGCCAGTGTGCGGTGTGATAGATGTCCCCGGTGAAGGTGTCGAGGCCCGGGAAGTCGGGAGTCATCGCCGCCGACAGCGGGCCGGTGGCCATCACCACGAACCGCGCGTCCACGGTTTCGCCGGTATCGGTGGTGACGGTCCAGCGCAGCCTCTGCTCGTCGAGCACTGCCGAATCAACCCTCGTCTGGAACGTGATGTCGCAGCGCAGATCGAGCTCGTCGGCGACCCAGTTGATGTACGTGAGGATCTCGGACTGGGTGGCGTACTTCTCGGTCCACGTCCACTCTTGTTGGAGCTCATCGGAGAACGAATAGCAATAGTCGACGCTCTCGACGTCACACCGAGCGCCCGGGTAGCGGTTGAAGTACCAGGTGCCACCCACTTCCGGCGCGGCCTCGAACACTCGCACCGACAACCCTTGCGACCGGAACTTGTGCAACGCGTACAGGCCACCGAAACCGGCGCCCACCACCACCACATCTACGACGCTCATCGATCCACTGCTCACAGGGCGAACGGTAGGTGCCGATCGCGCGCACGGCCGCCACATTTCCCGGTCACCGGACCGCGAGACCTGACGTCCCGACCACCGGAATCGGCAGATTGCCTCATCGGCGGCGTCGGCGAGAATCTCGGCCCATGACACTTCCTGAGTCAACCTCAGGCCGTTTTCGGCAGGAGTCTTTGTGTTCCGCCGTGGAGGTTGGGGTTGTAGGGGCGGTGGTCGTGCCAGCAGCGGTAGATCACCCGGATCCAGGCGCGGGTGAGGATGCGTATGGCATGGGGATGGTCGTGTCCGCGGGCGCGAGCTCGGGTGTAGATGTCTGCGGCCCAGGGGCTTTGGTGGCGGCTGTTGTCAGCGAAGGTGGTCAGTGCTCGGCGGAATCGTTTGTTGCAGGCCCAGCGGAAGTGCACCGCGTGTTGTTTGCCGGACGCTTTGGTCACTGGTGTGGCTCCGGCCAGGGCGGCCACCGCGTCGGGTCCGTCGTAGGCTGCACGGGAGTCGCCCCACTCGGCGAGCACCTGGGCGGCGTTGATCTGACCCGACCTTGGCAGCGACGTGAAGATCTCGGCGTCCGGGTGCTCCCCGAGCCGGGCGATCACGCAGCGGTCGAGGGTCTTGCCGACTTTGTTGAGGGTGTCCAGCACGGTGACCAGGGCTGTGACGGCGTCGGCGACCGCGATCGAGAGGATGGGGTCGCTGGTGCCGGCAGGCGCTGCGCGCAGCCGCCCCAGCAGTTCACCGGCCGGCCGGCGGCCGGAGTAGCCGTGTTTGATCAGGAAGGCGGCAAGGCGCTTCTCTCCGAGGCGGGCGGCGCTGACCGCGGTCGGGTATTGATGCAGGAAAGCCAGGCTGATCGGGGATTGCACGTCGGCGAAGATCGCCTTGGCGCCGGGCCAGTGGTCATCGAGCAGGGCGCTGAGTTGGTTGGTGGCCGATACCCGCATGGCGACGAGGTCGTCTCGGGTGCGCACCACGGTGCGCAACGCCTTGGTGTGCCCGCTGTACGGCGCTACCGGGTGCAGCCGGTGGTGGCGCAGCCGCAGATATTCGGCGATCACCAGGGCGTCGCCGGCATCGGACTTCGCCCCAGAGACGACTTCGCCGTCACGCCAGGTTTTGATCGCGTTCGGCGACACCGGGATGACCGGATGGCCCGCGTCGAGCAGCAGGTCGACCAGCCGCCCGTTGGGTCGCTCGATCCCGATGTGCACGTCGGCGGGTTCGCCGAACTTGGCGAGTTTGCGGACCAGGGTGGCGATGCCGTCGGCGGTGTGGTCAATCATGAGCTGTGCCAATATTTTTCCTACGGCGGACAGCACGCACACAGCGTGGGTTGCGGTGGCCCAATCCAACCCGACGTAGACGATTTCAGCGGTGTCCTCGGACAACGGTTCTCCTCACAGTGGCAGCGACGACGCGGCGAGGGGATCGACCACCGGACGGTCACTAACTGGCGCTCTGCGGCGCGTCTCCCTGATGCCGGTCTGCGACCCCGGCAGGACCGAGGGCGGCGGTGTCATGCAGGCCCTCTACGAGCGACCGACGCTGGCCGTCACCTCGGCCCCCGCCGAGTCCCTTCCACGAACCTCTCAACAAGGCCCGCAATAAGGATGGTGCCCTAGTGACCGACCCGAGCCTCCAGACCAGACGGAGCATCCTTGTCACGGTGGCCGAAGTCATCGACGAGAGCCCCGACGCTCGTTCACTGGTCTTCAGCATCCCCGACGACCAACGCGACCGGTTCTCCTACCGGCCCGGACAATTCCTGACGCTGCGGCTGCCAAGTGAGCTGACCGGATCGGTGGCCCGGTGTTACTCACTCGCGAGCTCGCCGCACACCGATCCCGCCCCCAAGGTGACGGTCAAGCGCACTGCCGACGGCTACGGTTCGAATTGGTTGTGCGACAACGTCGATGTCGGCGACACCCTCGAGGTACTGCCGCCTTCGGGGTTGTTCACCCCGGCAAGCCTCGACACCGATTTTCTGTTGTGGGCAGCAGGCAGTGGCATCACGCCGGTGATGTCGATCCTCAAGTCGGTGTTGTCGGCCGGCACCGGGCGAGTGGTTCTGTGCTACGCCAACCGCGATGAACGCTCGGTGATCTTCGCCGGCGAACTACGCGAACTCGCCGCCCGTTACGCGGGCCGACTGACGGTGCTGCACTGGCTGGAATCGATTCAGGGCCTACCGACCCGCGCGCAGCTGAGCGGATTCGCCCACACCGTTTTCGCCGGGTGCACCGGCTTCGAGACCTTCGTCTGCGGGCCGGCTCCGTTCATGGCGGTCATCAAGGAGGCTCTTCTCGAGGCCGGTGTCTTGCGGGACCGGATCCACCTCGAGGTGTTCCAGTCGCTGGCCGGTGACCCGTTCGCCGATGACACCACCGAACCGGCAACAGATTCCGACGAAGATGACGCCGCCGACCTTCAGGTCGATCTGGACGGCACCAGTCACCGGCTGAGGTGGCCGCGCCAGGCGACGTTGGTCGACGTGTTGATCCGCTCGGGTGTCGATGTTCCGTATTCCTGCAAGGAGGGACAGTGCGGATCGTGCGCGGCCACGGTGGTTCGCGGCGAGGTGGACATGGCCGCCTGCGACATTCTCGAACCCGAGGATGTCGCCGACGGCGTCATCCTCGGCTGTCAGGCACGCCCGGTTTCCGATGACATCCACATCGAATTTTGAACCCGTGTGGTCGGCACCTTTCCACTGACCGGGATTGGCTCCCGCCGCCCGGGTCAACGCGGTACACCATCAGTTACAGCCCTCGACGATAGGACCGAACAATGACCGAGCGCGTAATCGACCGGGTGCGCGACATCGCTGACCAGTTGCGCCAGCAGGGCGCCGAAGCCGAGAAGATCGGCAAGCTCACCGACGAGACCGTCAAGATGATGAAGTCGGCGGGCAACATCCGTCTGTTGCAGCCGAAGGCTCACGGCGGCTTGGAGGTCCATCCGCGCGAGTTCGCCGAGACCGTGATGGCCACCGCGGCCCTGGACCCCTCGGCCGGGTGGATCAACGGCGTGGTGGGCGTTCATCCCTACCAGCTGGCCTACGCCGACCCCAAGGTCGCCGCCGAAATTTGGGCCGACGACGTCGACACCTGGGTCGCGTCTCCCTACGCACCGCAGGGCGTGGCCAAGCCCGTCGAGGGAGGCTACATCTTCAACGGCCGCTGGCAGTTCAGCTCGGGCACCGATCACTGCGACTGGATCTTCCTGGGCGCGATGCTCGGAGACGCTGAGGGTAAGCCGCTGATGCCGCCGCAGATGCTGCACATGATCCTGCCGCGCAAGGACTACGAGATCGTCCAAGACTCGTGGAATGTGGTGGGACTCCGCGGAACCGGCTCTAAGGACGTCATCGTCAAGGATGCGTTCGTGCCCACGTACCGGACGATGGATGCGACGAAGGTGATGGACGGCACCGCCCAGCGCGAGGCCGGAATGACCGACACGCTGTACCTGATGCCGTGGTCGACGATGTTCCCGCTCGGCATCAGCGCGGCAACCATCGGTATCGCCGAGGGTGCGTTGGCTGCCGCCCTGGATTACCAACGCGAGCGGGTCAACTCCAGCGGGGTGGCGATCAAGGACGACCCGTACGTCATGTTCGCGATCGGCGAAGCCGCCGCGGACATCAACGCCGCCAGGCAGGAGCTGTTGGCCAATGCCGACCGCATCTACGACATCGTCGACTCAGGTAACGAGGTGTCCTTCGAGGACCGGGCCGCAGGTCGGCGCACCCAGGTGCGTGCGGTCTGGCGCGCGGTGTCGGCGGTCGACGAGATCTTCGCGCGCTGCGGCGGGAACGCCGCGCGGATGGACAAGCCGCTGCAACGCTATTGGCGCGACGTGCATGTCGGCCAAGCGCACGCCATTCACGTTCCCGGCACGGTCTATCACGCTTCGGCCCTGAGCTCGCTGGGCGTGGACCCGCAGGGTCCGCTGCGGGCGATGATCTGAGAGGACACCTCGCATGGGATTGATCAAGAGCCTCGGCTACGTCACCGTCGCCGCCTCCGACATCGAGCGCTGGCGGCACTTTGCCTTCAACGTGCTCGGCTTCGCGACCGGGACCGGACCGGACGAGTCCGCGTTGTATCTGCGGATGGACGAGCGTGCCGCCCGCATCATCGTGGTGCCCGGGGAGTCCGACAAGATCGTGACCGTCGGATGGGAGGTCCGCGACCACGCCGACCTTGAGCAGGTCAAGAGCGCACTCGAGGCCGCAGGCGTGCCGTTCAAGCAGCTGTCGCTCGAGGAGACAGATGCCCGCCGGGTCGAGGAGGCCATCGCGTTCGAGGATCCTGCCGGTACCGCACTGGAGGTGTTCCACGGCGCGGTCCTGGACCACTCCCCCGTCGTCACACCGTTCGGGGCCAAGTTCGTCACCGGCGATCAGGGGCTCGGGCATGTGGTGTTGCCTGCGCTCGACGTCAATGGGTTGTTCGAGTTCTACACCGAGATACTCGGTTTCAAGTCCCGCGGCGCGTTCCGTGTTCCGGTGCCGCCGGAGTTCGGCCCGATTCGGGTCCGGTTCATGGGCGTCAACGAACGCCATCACAGCCTGGCCATCTGTCCCGCGCAGACGCTGCGCGATCCCGGCCTGATCCACCTCATGGTCGAGGTCGACTCCCTCGACGCGGTGGGCCAGGCCCTGGACCGGGTCAACGCCGAGGGCTTCCAGCTGTCGTCGACACTGGGCCGGCACACCAACGACAAGATGGTGTCCTTCTACGTGCGCGCTCCGGGTGACTGGGACATCGAGTTCGGCACCGAAGGCATGCGGGTCGACGAAACCTTCTACACAGCAGAGGAAATCACCGCCGACAGCTACTGGGGGCACCAGTGGGTTTCGGACCTTCCGGCGGCGATGCGCCCATGATTCTCACCGACGACGTCCGACCGATCCCGGCCTGCACGGTCACCGAGTGGGCCGACGAGGCTGACGTGGTGATCGCGGGTTACGGCGTTGCCGGCGCGGCCGCTGCCGTGGAGGCGGCCCGCACCGGGGCCGACGTGCTGGTACTGGAACGCACCGGCTCATGGGGCGGAGCCGCGTCGATGGCAGGCGGCTTCATCTATCTCGGTGGCGGAACAGCCATCCAAAAGGCTTGTGGTTTCGACGATTCAGTCGACAACATGACCAGCTTCCTCAACGCGGCCATGGGCCCGGGCGCAGATACGACTCGCATCGCCGACTACTGCCGAGGAAGCGTCGCGCACTTCGACTGGCTCGTGGGTTGCGGGGTACCGTTCAAAGCCGAGTTCTTCGGCGAGCCCGGCTGGGAGCCGATGGGCGACCAGGGGCTGATGTACAGCGGTGGGGAGAACTCGTACCCGTTCAACACCATCGCCACGCCGGCCCCGCGCGGGCACGTCCCGCAGATGCAGAACAAGAAGCAGGGCGAGTCCAGCGCGGGTTTCATGCTGATGAAGGGCCTTGTCGGGGCTGCGATCGCGACCGGGACACGGTCGCTGTATGACGTGCGGGTGCAGTCGCTGATCGTCGAGTCCGACGGCCGGGTCGTCGGCATCCGAACCCGGCGCTACGGCACTGTGATGGACATCCGGGCCCGGCGTGGAGTGGTGCTGGCCACCGGCAGCTTCGCCTACAACGACGCCATGGTCGCCCGGTATGCCCCGCGCATCGCCGGGCGCCCGGCCGCCTCGATCGAGCAGCACGACGGGCAGGCCATCCGGATGGCACAGGCACTCGGGGCCGATCTGGCGCACATGGACGCCACCGAGGTCGCCCTGTTCATCGACCCGCAACAGTTGGTGCGCGGGATCCTGGTGAACGAACGTGGTCAGCGCTATGTCGCCGAGGACACGTATCCCGGCCGGGCCGGCCAGTTGACGCTGTATCACCAGAACAACACCGCGTATCTGATCATCGACGGCGACGCCCAGGAAGAGGCGATGGCTTCACTGTCGCCGCAGTTGATGATGCGGCCGCCGACGTGGGTGGCCGACACCGTCGCCGAACTGGAGGCAGAGATCGGGTTGCCGCCGAATTCTTTGCAGGCCACGATCGAGGCCTACAACGAGGGTGCGGCTCGCGGAGAGGACCCGCTGCTGCACAAGAAGCCGCAGTGGCTCAAGCCGATCAAATCTCCGGTGGGCGCCATCGACCTCCGCGAATCCACCGGTGGTTTCACCCTCGGCGGGCTACACACCACCCTCGATGCCGAGGTGCTGCACGTCAGCGGGGAACCGATCCCAGGTCTCTTCGCTGCCGGACGCTGCACGGCCGGCCTGGCGGCGTGGGGATACGCCAGCGGGGTTTCGCTGGGCGACGGAAGTTTCTACGGTCGCCGGGCCGGGCGGGCCGCGGCTGCAGCTGCCTGTGCTTAGCGACTTTCCATCTCATCGGCCTTCTGCCCCGCCGCATCGCGGCGGGGCTTTTGGCATGACCTGTATCGCTTCCATCCATTGGTGTGACAGCACCCACATTCGTATGCTACAAACAGTCATATGACTAATAGTCATATGCCGGGGCGGCATGTGGCTCTGAATCGGAGGTCCCTCATGACAATGGCTGTCGAGAAGGCGGGCGAGACGCCCAGTGCCGTCATTGACCGGGTGTCCCTGGTCCTCGATGTCTTCGACGGACCCGGCCGGTTGACGCTGGCCGAGATCGTGCGCCGCACCGGTCTGCCACGTTCTTCGGCCCACCGGATCCTGGAGCGTCTCGTGCAGTTGCGGTGGCTGCGCCGCGACGGCCGCGACTACGAATTGGGCATGCGACTGGTCGAGCTGGGATCGCTGGCGCTGCACCAGGATCGCATCCACCGGGCCGCGATTCCCTTGCTGCGCGACCTGCACCGGGCCACCGGGCTGGTGGTCCATCTGGCTGTCCTCGATGGCCCCGATGTGGTGTATCTGGAGAAAATCGGCGGCCAGATGGTGGCCGCCATCCCCACCCGCATCGGAGGACGGCAGCCCGCGCACTGCACGGCGGTCGGCAAGGCCATCCTGGCCGACAACCCACCGGCCGACATCGACCTGACCTCAGGCCGCACCCGTTTCTCGATCGCCAACGAACGGCAGCTCGCCACCGAACTGGCGAAGGTCCGAGCCCACGGCGTGGCATTCGAACGCGAAGAATCGCTGGTCGGGTTCGGCTGTGTGGCCGCCCCGATCGGGCCCGCCGGAGCCGCGGTCGCCGCGGTTTCCGTGTGCGGCCCCATGAACCGGATGGCATTCGACCAGCGACTGGCGGCTCCGGTACGCATGACGGCCATGGGCATCTGGCGCAATGCCGAAGGAGGTCCGGGCCGGGTGACGCCTACTTTGCAGCCCGTTCGGCCGTTGCGCGTCGGCAACCTCGCCACCATTCGCCCCACGGCCTCCCTGCTCCCGGCATGAGGCTCGATCCACAGATCGCAGGGTTGATCGAAACCCTCGATTCAGGCTTCCCGCCGGTGCACACGATGACCGGCGCGCAGGCCCGCGCCGCGATCCGCAGCCGGTTCGTCGCGAATCCTCAACCCGAGCCGGTCGCTTCGGTGACCGATCATCAGGTGCCGGTGGACAACGGCCGCGTCGATGTCCGCGTCTACCGGCCCGAGGCTACCGGTCCTCTGCCCATGCTGGTGTTCGCCCATGGCGGCGGATTCGTGTTCTGCGATCTCGACAGCCACGACGGACTGTGCCGAAGCCTGGCGAATCTGATTCCAGCCGTGGTGGTTTCGGTGGCCTACCGATTGGCCCCTGAGCATCGCTGGCCCACGGCTGCCGAAGACTTCTACGCCGCCACCCGCTGGGCGGTTGAGCATGCCGCCGATTTCGGAGCTGACCCCGCACACGTGGCGGCAGGCGGCGACAGTGCCGGCGGAAATCTCGCCGCGGTGACCACGCTGATGGCCCGCGACCGCGGCGGGCCGCAACTGGCCGGCCAGCTGCTGCTCTACCCGGTGATCGCGGCCGATTTCGACACCGAGTCCTACCGGCTTTTCGGCAGCGGCTTCTACAACCCGCGCCCGGCGTTGCAGTGGTACTGGGACCAGTACGTGCCCAGGGCCGCTGATCGGCAGCACCCTTACGCCTCACCACTGGCGGGCGACCTCAACGGATTACCGCCGGCTGTCGTGGTTCTCGCCGGCCATGACCCGCTGCGCGACGAGGGTGTCGCCTATGCCGACGGGCTGGAGGCGGCCGGGGTACCGATTACCCGGTGCACCTTCGACGGCGGCATCCACGGATTTATGACGATGCCGATGCTCGACATCGCCCACCGCGCGAGGCAACAGGCCGGCCAGGCGCTAGGTGACCTTCTCCGTCGTTGACACTCCGTAGCGTTGGTCGGGATCGAGCACGCAGTGGGTGCGGCCGAACACGGTCACCATGCATTTGTTGTTGTGCGTACAGCGGCCACGCGATGCCGGGTCGGCGATCATCGTGTTGACCCGGTCCGGTTCACGCAGCAATGCCCGGCCCATGGCGAAGAAGTCGAATCCTTCCCGCATACCCGTCTCGAGGTGTTCGCGATCGTTGATGCCACCCAGCAGAATGAGTTTGGTATTGCGCATGATCGGCACGAACTGCCGCGCGGACTCCAGCATGTAGAGGTCTTGATATGGGTAGACGCCCATCGTCTGCTTGCCCACCAACCGGATCGCCGGGCGCAATGCCGGCGGCATCACCTTCGCGAACTCCTTGACGGGGACATCCCCGCGGAAAAGGTACATAGGCTTGTACACCGACGAACCCTGTGTCAGTTCGATGGCATCCAATGTGGCATCGGCGTCCAGGAGTTGGGCGGTGCGCAACGCCTCGTCGATCCAGATGCTTCCCGGGAGCCCGTCGTTCATGTCCAGTTTGGCGATCACCGCGACGTCGTTACCGACCACCTCGCGCACCCGGGCCGCGATCTCCCGCACGAACCGCGATCGGTTGTCGATATCACCGCCATACTCGTCTCTGCGGCGATTGATCAGTGGGCTCAGAAATGAGCTGGGCAGGTAGAGGTGGCCGAAATGCAGTTCCACAGCATCGAATCCGGCTTCGACCGCCACCTGTGCCGCGTCACCGAACTGGTTGATCACCATGTCGATCTCGCTGCGGGTGATCTGCCGGCAGTAGGCGAAGGAGGTTGGGTTCACGAACCGGCTCGGCGCCACGGCGGTGACACCGGTCAGCTTCTTCTGCGCCACCACCCCGGCATGTCCGAGTTGCGCCGAAATAGCCGCGCCCGCACCGTGTACCGCCTCGGCGAGTCGCCGCAGCCCCGGAAGTGCCTTGCTGTCCATCACGATCTGTCCTGGCGCACTCGCCCCTTGCGGAGACACACAGCAGTAGGCCACCGTCGTCATCCCGACGCCGCCCTCGGCAAAGTTGCGGTGGAAGTCGATGAGATCGTCGGTGACCAGTCCGTGCGGCGAGCGGCCTTCTGACGTGGCGGCCTTGATTACTCGGTTGCGTAGCTTGACTGGGCCTAATTGGGCCGGGCTGAACGGGTCGGTCATCGGCACACCATCGCCCCGATACGCACGACCGTCAACGGTGGTTTCCCGATGGCCGGGAACGCTGCGCGCCGGTCGCGACGACCGACCGTAATCTCGGCTCATGACCGAGGTTTTCGTCATCGACCGGGTAGTCACCGCCCCGGGTTGCGCCCAGCAGTTCATCGACGCCTACCTGGCCGGCTACGTCCCAGGGGCCGGCCAACGCGGCATGACACTGCGCGACGTCATGGTCAGCCCACCCATCTGGTTCGACGACCGACCCAACGTGGTCACCATTACCTGGACGCTGCCCAGCCCTCAGGCGTGGTGGCAGATGACCTGGCAGGGACGGCCCGACCCTGCCGTTGCGCGGTGGTGGGCCAGCATCACCGATCTGGTGGTGGAACGCAGCCGCGAAGTGGCATCCGCTGCCGATGCCATCACCAATGTCTCACCCGCCCTGCCCGTCTCATCAGCCGGCAGTGCCACACTCGGGGTCACCCGCTTGCTCGACGTCGACGAGTCCGACCGCGACCGCATCCTGGGCACCCTACGCGATGCAGCCGAACACAGCGGAGCGTCGCGAGCGTTGGTAGAGCCGACACTTCCGGGTTCACGCAATGGGGGCGATATTCTGGTTCACCTGCGGTTTGCAGGCGAAGACGACTGGGAAAAGAGCGATTTCGACGATGCGCTGGCGGACCCGGCGATCTCGCGGGTGAATGGCGCTGTCTACCGGGGCGCACCGACCCGCCGCAGCAGCGGCACCGTGTACCGCGCACTGCTACTGTCGGTACCCGACGAGGTAGAGGCCGAGACCGTCGCGGCATTTGAGAGCGAACTGTTGATGATGCCGCGATACGTGCCGACCATCGCCGCATGGCAACTCAGCCGGGTCGAGCAGGCCATCGGGACCAGCGACTGGACCCACGTGTTCGAGCAGGAATTCACCGATGTCGACGGTCTGATGGGTCCCTACCTCATGCACCCGATCCATTGGGCCGTGGTCGACCGCTGGTTCGACCCCGAGACCACCGACATCATTGTCCGCGACCGGGTATGCCACAGCTTCTGCGAACTGAATCACCCGGCGCCCCTCTAACGCGACCTCGCCCTTGTTGCGCAGCTTCGGCGTGTCGCGCTGAGAAGGCAGGTGCTGACTCGCTCACCTATCAGCGACTTTTCAGCGACAAAAGCCACTTCAGCACCATGCCCACCGTCTGCCACTGAGTAACCCAATACTCAGGTCACTGCTGCCCCTAGAGGCTCATGCCCCACGGATTTTGAGTTGCCCGGACGCTGGACGGATGATGCTGATGTGTCCACAGGTACACATGGGTCAAAACCGCGGGCGCACACTGGGTTTAATGAGTCACCCGTTGCCCGTGAGGCAATTGTCGCTGAAAAGTCGCTGATAGGCGGGCACATCGGATATGCGACGGAAATCTGTGACCAGTGTGACCCGAGCCCTTTACACCGATATGGCACCGGACAACATGCCTAAACCCCCGCGGGCAGAATATTCGGATTCGCCGCCACCGGCGGCTGCAGCGGCGGCAGCAGCGTACTGCCGTCCAGCGAGTGCACCTGAAGTTGTTGCGACCACGGGTAATGCAGGCTGAATGCCACCAGACCGGTCCGCTCCGCGGCGGGCAGGTGACACATGGCCAGAACCGTTTCAGCCAGGTACTCGACCGGTTCAGTAGGAAAGCTTTCCGGAATTAGCGACGCCGCACCCGGCGTGCGCACCGCCGTCGACGGTCCGACGCAGTTCACCGCGATGTCGGCATCCAGCAGTTCGGCGGCCACCCCCTGGGTAAACCGATGCAGTGCGGCCTTGCACGACGCATAGATCACGTCGCCCGCCGTTTTGTTGTAGTCCCGGTACGGCCGCACCGGAGCCACCCCGGTCACCGAGCCGATGTTGACGATCCACCCTGCGCCCTGGGTACGCATGTGCGGCACAGCCGCTTTCGTCAACGCGAACGGTGTCTTCAGATAGTGCTCAACGGTACGGTCGAAGGTCTCGACCGGCATGTCCTCGACGACCGAATAGTCGGCATAGCCGGCGTTGTTGACCAGGATGTCGAGCCGGCCGGTCTGCGCGACCACAGCCTCGATCAGGCCGTCGCGGGCGGTACTGTCTTCGAGATCGGCAGCCACTCCGAAGGCCGAACCTCCGGCGTCTTCGATGAGAGCGATGGTCTCCTCGATGGTTCCCGGGATCGCCTCGGTGACACCAGCCCGTGTGGACGGTGTCGGGGTGTGGGAGCGCGCGGTCACGGCCACGGTCGCCCCTTCCGCCGCCAACCGCTGAGCGATCGCCCGCCCGATGCCGCGACTGCTGCCGGTCACCAACGCAGTTCTGCCGGAGAGTATCTGACTCATCGGAGAACGAAATCCTCTTCGATCGGCGCTCGGTGTTGCTGCCAGATATCCACCAGCCGGAACGGTGTGGCCACCACGACGCGACCGGACCCCGAGCGGTAGTAGGTGTGGGCGTTGGGCGTGTGGCACCAGACCGTGCGCTGCATCGCCTCGTCTATCTCCGCGACGTACTCGTCGTACGCACGTTGGGTGACCTCCATCGTCGACGCCCCGCGCAAAGCCATCAGCTGCAGGCACTCCAGGATGTAGTGCGCCAGCACTTCCATCGAGAAATTGGCACCTGCACCGTGGCCCGGGCTGTAGTTCGGCGCCGAAGTGATGAACAGGTTGGGGAACCCCGGTACGGTGCCGCCGCGGTACGCACTGGGACTGTCGCCCCACACCTCGGCCAAGGTCTTGCCCTCCCGACCCCGAATATCCACGGTGGACAGGAAGTCCAGATGGTAACCGGTCGCGTAGATGATCACGTCCAGGTCGATCTGGCGACCGTCGACGGTAACGATGCCACGCTCGTTGATCTGGGCAGGTTCACTGGCTTCGACGTCGACATGGTCGCGGGTCAACGCGGCATAGTAGCCACCGGGATCGCGGATGATCCGTTTGCCGTATGGTGCGAAGTCCGGTGTCACCTTCTGCGCCAATTCGGTTCCGGCACCGAAGGTCCGGTCGATATAGTGAAGGCACATCTGCAGCAGCACATCATTGGCCGGTGAGATCGACAGATGAGTCTCGGCCCACTCGGGGTCCCGCAGGATGACTGGGTAATTGTTGTCGGCCGTTGCCCAGTAGGACTTGAGCCGGTGCCACATCGCGTAATAGGGCAGTGCCTGGCCCAGATAACGACGGTGTTCGGGGACGTCATCGGAAAGGCGCCGGCGGGGGGCGACCCAGTGCGGCTGACGTTGGAATACCGTCAGGTGTTCGACCTCGTCGACACAGGCATCGACGATCTGCACCGCCGTGCAACCTGCGCCGATGATGGCCACCCTCTTGCCCGTAAGATCCAGCGAAGCGTCCCACTGGGCCGAATGAATATTGGTGCCTGTGAAGGTGTCTCGCCCTGGTACGTCTGGGAAGCGCGGCCGATTCAGGTAACCGGCGGCGGTGACGACGACGGTCGCGTAGTCGATGCTCTGGGTTCCATCACCGGCGCGGGAGCGGATTTCCCACTGCTGGCGCTGCTCGTCCCACCACAGTGCCTCAACCTCGGTGCCGAAGCGGATGTGGCGACGCAGGTCGTGCTTGTCGGCCAACGAGACCAGGTAGGCCTGGTACTCCGCGCCCTGCGGATAATAGTTCGACCAGTCCGGGTTCACCTCGCGCGAGAGCGAGTAGTACGCCGAGGGCGTGTCCACCCCGATTCCGGGATACGTTGTGGTAAACCAGGTTCCGCCCACCTCACGGTTACGATCGAAGATCTGGAACTGCACTCCTTCCTCGGCGGCGGCCAGCGCGACCGCGATACCAGCGATACCGGCGCCGATGATCGCCATGGTGGTCGACGAGGGAATCGGCGTGGTGCGCGGCAGCGTCGGTTGCGACGGCCGGAAACCGCCCTGCTCGAGTAGCAGATCCACATGTTCATCATCGACGTCACTAACCAGCGCGACCGGCAACAACCGGATGAAGAAATCACGGTCATCGACAGCCAACGCGTCGGTCGGCCGGGGACGGCCGAGTGCGGCGATGATCTCGTCGGCCAGCTCCTCAGCCGTCCGCGGATCAGTCGTCCCGGCCCGCTCGGGTGGGTCAGGAACGTGGTCGATCTTGGCGGCATACCGATCGACAACTGATGCGTCACCCGTCATCTGTGCCAGCACTGCGACCAAGACACCGGGATCAGCCTGTTGCAAGTGGATCCGAAGTTCATGCACATCGATCGCAGGGCTCGACATGTCCACGGACGGTGTAAGGCTCATGGCACCCGAGTATCGAGGCGCAGCAGCGACGTTGCGATCCTTCTGTCTACTCAGCGGGAGACAAGCCGGTGGCGCCGATTCTCCGGCCTAACCTCTGGCGCATGCAACGCCTCCACTACGACGATGACCACGTCGCTTTCGGTGATTTGGCCGGCGACTTCGCCACCAAGGAAATCGCACCGCACATCGACAACTGGGAGGACGCGGGCATCGCACCCCGCGAAATCTTCGCTGCAGCGGGCTCGGTCGGCCTGCTCGGCTTCGCCGCTCCCGAGCAGTTCGGCGGTCTGGGTGTCAAAGATTTCCGCTACAACCAGATCCTCATCGAGCGATTCATGGCGGCCCACGCAGGCAACGTCGGTTTGAGCATCGCGGTACACAACGACATCTGCCTGCCGTACCTCGCCGAGATGGGCACTGCCGAACAACGTGACCGCTGGCTGCCGGGTGTCGTCGGTGGCGAATTTATCGCCGCGATCGGGATGACCGAGCCGGGCGCCGGGTCCGACGTCGCCGCGATCCGCACCAGCGCCGTCGACGCGGGAGACCATTTCATCGTCAACGGCGCCAAGACGTTCATCACCAATGGGCAGAATGCCGACCTCGTCATCGCCGCGGTGCGGACATCCCCGGACCGCCATCACGGCCTGACGTTGATGATCATCGAACGGGGAATGCCCGGCTTCGAACGTGGCCGCAACCTGGACAAGTTGGGGTTGCACTGCCAGGACACCTCTGAGTTGTCCTTCAACGATGTCGCGGTACCAAAAGCCAATGTCATCGGCGAAGTGGGGCGGGGCTTCGAGTATCTGATGCGCAACCTGCCGCAGGAACGCATGCAGATCGCTGTCGGCAGCCTGGCACGAGCGCGAGTCGCACTGGACTGGACCGTCGACTACGTGCGCCAGCGCACCGCGTTTGGTGAGGCCGTCGGCGCGTTTCAGAACACCCGATTCGCGTTGGCAGACGTGGCCACCGAGGTCTCGGTCGCTGAGGCCTTCATCGATCGCTGCGTCATTCAACTCAACGCGGGTCTGCTCACACCGGCGGATGCGGCAAAAGCGAAATTGTGGTCCACCGAGATGGAGTTCCGCGTACTCGACAGCTGCCAGCAGTTGTTCGGCGGTTACGGCTACATGCGGGAATACCCCATCGCACGTGCCGCGATCGATGCGCGCGTCACCCGCGTGTACGGCGGGACCTCGGAGATCATGCGCGAGATCATCGGACGCGACCTTGCACTCGACCCGGCGCGAACAAGGAGGACGGCGTGAGTTCGGACGACCTGGTCCGGCGTGCCCGCAGTCACGGGCTCGGCGACATCCCGCGCCGGTCGGCGCACCGCTACCCAGACAAGGTGGCGATCATCGACGGTGAAGTGTCCCTGACGTTCGCCGAGTTCGATCGGCTGGTCGACCGAGCTGCCGCCGCGCTGAGCACCAACGGTTTCGGCCCAGGCGACCGGGTGGCGCTGCTGTCCCGCAATTGCTGGGAGTATGCCGTGCTGGCATTCGCGACCGCCCGCGCGGCCGTGGTTCTCGTACCGATGAACTTCATGCTCACCAGCGAAGAGATCGCCTACATCTTGGAGCATTGCCGCGCAACAGGATTCATCGTCCAATCCGAGTTCATCCCAGCTGCCGACGGCGCGATGCGAACTGCTGGGAATGTCACCACACGAATCGCGCTGACCACGCCGGGAAATTCCACACCGCCCGGATGGGTCGACTTGGAGCAGTGCCTGTCGATGAATGAGCCCGCACCGACGCCCGTCGTCGATGACGACCAGTTGCTGCGGCTGATGTACACCAGCGGCACCGAGTCGCGCCCCAAAGGTGTCATGCACACCAGCCGCAGCCTGATGTGGCAGTACGTCAGCACCATCACGGCCGGGTCGATGAGCCCAGAAGACATCGAGATTCACTCGTTGCCGCTCTATCACTGCGCACAACTTGACAACTTCCTCGCCACAGATGTGTACCTCGGCGCCACGAGCATCATCCTTCCCCGGCCGGAGCCCGAAATGGTGCTGCGAACCATCGAGCGTTGCGGCGTCACCAACTACTTCGCCCCACCGACGGTGTGGATCAGCCTGCTGCGCAGTCCGGTGTTCGACCAGGTGGACCTCTCCAGCCTGCGCAAGGGGTACTACGGCGCGTCGGCCATGCCGAAGGAGATACTGAACGAAATCAGACACCGCCTGCCCAACCTGCAACTATGGAATTTCTACGGGCAGACTGAAATAGCGCCGCTTGCAGCCGCTTTGGGCCCAACAGACCAAGACCTCCATGCGGGTGCCGCCGGACGTCCGGTACTCAACGTGGAAACCGTCATCCTCGACGATGACGACGTCGCCGTTCCGGCCGGCACCATCGGCGAGATTGCGCACCGCAGCCCGCATCTGATGCTGGGTTACCTCGACGCCCCGGACAAGTCTGCCGAGGCCTTCCGTGGTGGCTGGTTCCATTCCGGAGATCTCGGCTTCTACGACGAGGCCGGATTCCTCCACGTGGTGGATCGGAAGAAGGACATGATCAAGACCGGTGGTGAGAACGTCGCCAGCCGCGAGGTCGAGGAAGTTCTCTACCTGCACGACGCCATCGAAGAAGCTGCGGTTTTCGGGTTGGCACACCCGGTGTGGGTGGAGGCGGTCGTCGCCGCGGTGGTGGTACGCGATGAGGCCACGGTGACTCAAGAAGACATCCTGCGTCATTGTCGCGAGCATCTCGCCGGGTTCAAAGCGCCCAAACAGGTTTTCTTCGTCGATTCGCTGCCTAAGAATCCCAGCGGCAAACTACTCAAACGTGATCTGCGTCAGCGATTCAAGCTCGATTTCGCCGACCACTGATGCGCACCCGTTGAGCCGGTGTTCCGCTGACCGGTCACCGATGCTGTTCCAGCACTCCGACCCAGGTTGACTGCCACACATGAGCAATGAGATCGCCCTGTCTGACGTCCAGGAGTTCATCGCAGGCTTCTGGTACCACTACGACCAAGGCCACTTCGAGAAAGTGGACGCCCGCATCGCCGACGAGATGGAGTACCTGAGCCGCTCGGACTCCGGCAATTGTCCATTCGAACAACTGCTGGCCGCCGATCTGCACGGCGGCGCGCAGACCCGCTCCTGGCTGCGCGAGCACCGAAACGAGAACCCCTACCCATGCCGTCACCACGCCACCAACGTGTACCGCACCGGAACCGACGGCGAGGTCACCAACGTCCGGTTCTATCTGTTCGTCAACCAGATCACCAACAATGTTCCATTCGCGGTGTCCAGCGGCGTGGTGGATGCCGGCATCCGGCGTTCGCCGGACGGTCTGGTTTTCACCTCCATGAAAGTGGTTCTCGACGCCGAGGATTCGGTACCGCTCGCCGAGCACACCGCCAATGCCGCGGCCGTGCAATCCGCGTGAGCACCCGAGAAACCTTCGCCGGCGGTGTCGCCGTCATCACCGGAGCCGGCGCCGGAATCGGCGCCGGCCTGGCCCGGTATGCCAGCCGCTTGGGTATGAAGGTGGTGTTGGTCGACGTCAACGCCGCAGCCATCGCGGGTCTCCGCGAAGAGCTCAAGGCCGCAGGCGGATCCGCGGTGGACCTGGTCTGCGATGTGCGTGACGCCGACGCGGTGCAGGCGATGGCCGATCAGGTCTACCGCGACCTCGGGCCGGTGCGCCTGTTGGTGAACAACGCGGGCGTCGAGCAGTTCGGATATCTGTGGGATACCCCGGTGTCCAATTGGCAACGTGTGGTCGACATCAACATCAGCGGGGTGTTCCACGGCATCAAGGCTTTCGTACCGAAGATGATGGCCACGGACGCCCCGGCGTGGGTGTGGAATCTGTCCTCGATCGGCGGTGTCGCCGTGGTTCCGTTCCAGGCGCCCTACATCATGAGCAAGCACGCGGTACTCGCTCTGACCGAATGCCTGCATCTGGAAGTGCAGTCCGCCGGCCACGATCACCACCTGCACGTCCAGGCGGTGCTTCCCGGTGCCGTGGTGTCGAACATCTTCGAATCGGCGGGTGGGGTGGACTCGGGCGACATCGGCGCGGCCGAAGGACAACGCACCGCGATGCTCGACATCAAGGCCGAGGCGATGGATCCGCTGGCCGCGGCCGAGGTGGTCTTCGACCAGGCTGCCGAGGGCCGGTTCTATCTCCTCACTCAACCGGACTACGTCGGGTCGGCCATGGCGGAACGGGCTCGGGTATTGAGCGGCCAGGAGCCTCCCCGTCTGCGAAACCAGCGCCGCTTCGACCCGACGAAGAACTGAAATGGCCTATCCACCACTCGATCCCGATGCCGCAGCGCGGGTTGGCTCGTTCGGTGAGATAGTCCCGATGCGGACCCGTGGCCTTGACGCCGTCCGTGAAGGTCTGGAATCCGCTCCCCTTCCGGAGATGCCCGCCATGGTCGGCATCGAAGACCTGACGGCGCCAGGTCCGGCTGGGCCGATACCGCTCCGCCTGTATCGGCCCAGTTCCGAACCCGCGCTGCCGGTGCTGATCTACCTGCACGGCGGCGGGTTGGTGATGGGCTCCAACCACTCGTTCGGACCGCTCGCCCGCGAACTGGCGAATTTCAGCGGCGCCGCCGTGGCGGCTGTCGACTACCGGCTCGCACCCGAATCACCGCCACCGGCCCAGTTCGACGATGCCTACGCGGTCACCGAATGGGTTGCCGCCCACGCCGACGAACTCGGCCTCGACGCCGGCCGGGTGGCGATTGTCGGCGACAGCGCAGGCGGATCACTGGCTGCTGCAGTGGCTTTGGCGGCCCGCGACCGGTCCGGCCCCCGCATCTGTGCTCAGGTGCTGCTCTATCCAGGCCTGGATCGTGACATGGGAGCGGCGTCCATAATCGCCATGCCGGACGCCCCGCTGCTGCGCCACGAGGACATCGTCTACATGCATGAGTTGGTCGACCAAGGTGGAGCTCCGCGGGACCCGTATCTGGTTCCGGCGTACGCGACCGACCTGCGCGGCCTGCCCGCGGCCATCGTCGTCACCGGGGCATGCGACCCGATCCGGGATTGGGGTGAACGCTACGCCGGCCGGTTGCGTGATGCCGGAGTCCAGACCACCGTCACGCGTTATCCCGGTATGTACCACGGGTTTCTGATGCGCTCCGATGCCACCGCGCGTGGGCGGTTGGCCTTGGCCGAGACCGGCGCGCTGCTCCGGGCGAAGTTCGCGCATCCCCTTCCGTTCTGAAGACGGGCTCTGCCCCGATCAGATACCGAGCACCTCACGCGCTCGGTCGATCTCGTCGGGGTCGGCGGTCGTCGGGACCAGTCGCAGCTCGTCGAGACCCGCTTCGCGGGCGCCGTTCACGGCTGCGAGGAGCCCGGATGCTCCGCAGTTGAGCGTCCCAGCGGCCGGAGCGGTCAGGTACGAGGCCGCCGGTCCGGTGATGGCGACATCCTGATCCCAGAAGTCCCGTACATGCTCTCTGAGCTGGGTCTCCGGGTCTGGTCCGAGCGCGAACCAGACCGGAGCCGAGAAGTGCGGCTTCTCGGTCCGGCCGGCCGCCTGCCACGCCTGTGCGACGCGTTCGCGCTGCGCGGCCAACGCCTCGGCGTCGAAGTGAAGCGAATGCGCCGGATCACTCACGCCGACAGCCCATTGCGCGGCTCGCGCGAGAGCTTTCGGGCCGACCACACCGGCCACGAGCGGGATGCCACCGACCTGGGCCGGCGCGGGCCCTACGGGATGGTGTCCCTCGATGGGAGGTTCCTGGGCCCACAGCTTGCGCATGGCCAGTACGGCCGCGTCCATACGTTGGCGCTTCCGGTTCAGCGAGGCACCGACCGCGAGGTAGTCCTCGTCCCACGCGCCGATGCCGACCCCGAGCGTCAGTCGACCACCCGACAGGACGTCGATGGTCGCCAGGTCCTTCGCGAACAGGACTGGATCCCGCATCGGGAGCGCGACGACGTCGGTCCACAGCCGCACCCGCTCGGTCATCGCTGCTGCGGCAGCGAGTTGCGGGACGACCGACCAGCTGTCCGGATAGAGCAGCCGTTCGTAGGTGGCCAGGCCGTCCCATGGTCCGTCGTCGATCTTGCGGTACCACGAGAGCTCAGTCTCGCGCCCGTGGGGAAAGAGGTTCGGGAGACCCATGGTGATGCGCATGTCGGGCAGGTGTCCCTTCTTTTGTGGTCCGAGGCGGTCGCGGGGTGCTATTTGATCAACTTGTCGCGTTAGCGCCGATGACTATCCCGCTCAGTGGGCGCCCCAATAGGCCGGCTTGGCCGGTGGCGACGCGAATTCGTCTCCCGATCAGCGGTCACAGCCCAGTTCGATGATTCCCGATGCCACCAGACTCGGGCGAGCGAGCTCATGAAATGCCTTTGAGGAGAAGATAATGCTGACCGATGAACGGCGCCGCGAGCTGTCCGACATCCTGCGTCCCGCCGCGCCGCCACGCGAGATCGCGGACGTGTACACCGACGACCAAAGGCAGAGACTCCTCGAAGTCGTACGCACTCGAGGGCCTTGGAGCCTCATCATCGCCCAGCACTTCGCGTCGGCGGACGAGTTGATGGCCACCATGAGCGGCGCGTTCCCCGAGGGATTCACCCCGTCGCTGGATCTGTTCCTCACCCCGACCTTCCGCGGCTATCTGGCCAACTACGGCGCCATTCTCTATCCCGAACTGCACGACTGCTTCTACAACGCCGCATTCCTCGAGCATGCCAAGCGCTACTGGAACGCCGAATACGCCAAGCCGGAGATGATGCTGTTCAACATCAACGGCCCTTGCGCCAACCGCGATCCCGGCCATCTCGACTCCCCCAGCTTCCGCGGCGTACGCCACGAGAACGCCCCCACCTGGTTGTGCAGCGTGATGGCCAAGTCCGGGCTGTTCACCGACTATCTGATCAAGATGGCCCAGGTGATCACCTGGTTCTCCCTCGACGAGGGATCAGGCTTCACCTACTGGCCCGAGGGTCCGCTCAAGCCGCCAGGGCGGGTAGTGCCGCCGATCAACAACCGCGGTGTGGTCGTGCAGAACGAGATGATGGTGCACCGCGGAGAAGCCAACGGCCCATTGGAACAACAGGTTCCGGCCGGCCTGGCGTTCGACACCGTGTTCACCGGCGATCCTGTAGACCGCGACCAGTGGCTGCTGAAGAACGGCGAAGATGTCATTGCCCGCCACCACACCGACGAGCTGAGGTTCCTCGTCCACTGGTCTGCTGAAGTCTTCTCCGACTACGAAGAACTCAAGAAGAACATGGACGGTTCGGACGACATCACGGTCGAACGCGCCATCGGAATGATGGTCGACGATCTCAAGGACAAAGGCATCAAGCTCGACGTATCCGGCGAGCCGCTGCACGACCCGGCGTTCATCGGTGCGCTCAACGCCGCCTACGACCTCGGTGGCCCCAGCAGCTACCCGGAAGAGGCTCCGATCTCCGCCTTTCAACTCTCCTGATCTCGAAGGGACATCTGATGGACCGTTTCTCAGATCGTCGTGTCATCGTCACCGGCGCGGGGTCGGGTATCGGCGCGGCCACGGTCGCCCGCCTGCTCGACGAAGGTGCGACGGTGGTCGGCTACGACATCTCCGCCGACGGCTTGGCGACGACTGCTGCTGCCGCCGAAGACGCCGGCACCGCCAAACGGCTCACCACCGCCGTCCTCGACATATCGCGCGAAGACGACGTCATCGCCGCAGTTTCCGCTGCCATAGCCAAGTTGGATGGCCTCGAGGCCCTCGTCAATGTCGCTGCCATGCAAACGTGTTCGCACACGCACGAGACCAGCCTTGAAGACTGGAACCGCACCTTGGCGGTCAACCTCACCGGTACCTTCCTCATGACGCGCCAGGCGCTGCCGGCGCTGCTGGAATCACGGCGCGGTGTCGTGGTCAACTTCACCTCCACCGCCGCGACGTTCGCGCACCCTTACATGGCGGCGTATGCAGCCAGTAAGGGCGGCATCCTCAGCTTCACCCACTCACTGGCACTGGAGTACTCGAAGCAAGGCCTGCGCGCGGTCAACATCCAGCCGGGTGGGGTCTCCACCGCCCTGGCCAACAGCACCCTGGACAAGATGCCCGAAGGATACGACCTAGGTCTCTGGGCCAAGCAGACCCCGCTGTTGCACGGCACCGAAAGCGAAATCCTCGGGGACCCAGGCGCAGTCGCATCGGTCATCGCGATGGTCGCCTCTGATGACGGCGCGTTCATCACCGGCACCGAGATCCGAGTAGATGGTGGCGCACACGCCTGAGCTGTAAAAGGTATGCAGGCGATGACACTGGAGATCTTCGGCACCTAGAAGGAGTCGGCAGCGTTGCACAGTCTCTACGATCCCGCGTTGGATATCCGGACGACGAACATCCAACCCAGGCGAGCGCAACGGCGTGATCGGATCATCGCCGCGGCAACCGAACTGGCGTACCGCGGGTACGACGACTGTCAGATCCGCTCGGTCGCCACGGCGGCCGGCGTGTCCGCCAGCACGGTGTACCAATACTTCCCATCCAAGGACGACCTGCTGCTGGCCTGTTTCCACGACTGGCTGTGGGGTTTCGAGCCGACGTTCCGCACTGCCGGGAACAGCGATCCCTATCAGCGTCTGCTGCAGGTTGCGCTGTCACTCACCGAGAGGCTGTGCTCGTCACCGCGGTTTGCCGAGGCCATGATTCGCCCCTATCTCTACGCCGATGGCACTGCCGCGACTCAGGCCGATCTGGTCCGCCGGCAGACGGTCCGGATCTTCATCGAGTCGGTCGGCGGTGCCACCTCGGCGCCGCAGGAAATCGGAGCTGCCGAAGTGCTCTCCGACGTGTGGATGTCCAACGTTGCGGCATTCGCGCAGCAGCGCATTGCGCGTGAAGCACTGTCAAAACGGCTCACCCGTACCGTCGGCCTCCTGAACAGGTAGCCAACGGCTTTCCCGAGCTTCACGACGTCTCGTCGACGACCTGCAACGCTCCCGAGCGCACTGCGTCGACGATAGAAACACCCAACGCCGAGCATGCAAGGAACAACCCGTTCCCACTGTCGCCGGCCAATCGCGCAGCTGTACAACGCTCTTCACAACGCCCCAGCGCGGCACCGGTCCACTGAACGCTGGTCTGGTTCCAGCTGCTCTTTCGCACCTCGACGCCGGCGCCACAGCGTGCGCACGTCACCGGCGCCATCGGCGCATCGTCGAGGCGATTGTCCGCACGGACAGCCATCCTCACCCCACAGACCCGGCTGCGGCCCGGGCAGCGAGATTGGCTTCCACTTCCCTCATCCAGGCCTCGTACGGCCGGGTGGTGTCCAGCTCGAATTCGAAGCGGTCCACCATGTCCGGTGCGACGTCGGCCGCGTCGACGTAGAACTGCTCGTACCAGCGCCGCAGTTGATAGACCGGCCCGTCCTCTTCCACCAGTAGCGGATTGTCGATCCGGGTCTTGTTGCGCCAGATCTCGACGTCTTGCTCGAATCCCATCTTGACGAAGTCGCCGAGCGCGATAGCGGTCTGCATGGCGAGTTCCTCCGGCATGGCCGCATTCTTCTCCACCACGATGCCGTACTGCAGCACAAAAGAATTGGCGTCGATCGGGTAGTGGCAGTTGATCAAGACCGTGCGCTGGTCGAACTCCTGGTAGTGGTAGGTCAGATCGTCGATCATGAACGACGGACCATGGTAAGCGGCCAGCGAGGTGGTGCCGAGCAACTTGGACCCCTCGGGATCGCCGATATCCGGCCGGCCCGCACTCTTCATGTACTGAGTCGCGACTTGACCTTCGAAGATGTTCTTGAAATGCGTGGGCAGCGAACCGTGGATGTAGAAGAAATGCGCCATGTCGACGACGTTGTCGATGATCTCACGACAGTTCGTGTTGACCACCGTGGTGTACCAGTGCCAGTCGGTCCACTCGTCGCTCGTGGCTCCCTCGATGCGCGGGATCGTCACCTCCGCCGGTGGCGCCTTACGCTCCGGGTCGTTCCAGACGAACAGCATGCCGTCCTGCTGCAGGGTGGGCCAGGCAGCGGTACGCGCCAGTCGCGGGGTGCGCTTGCCGTAGGGCACCTTCTTGCAGCGACCATCCCCACCCCAGCGCCAATCGTGGAACGGGCACGCGATCTCGTTGCCCTTCACCGTCCCCTGAGACAAGTCGCCACCCATGTGCCGGCAGTATCCGTCGAGCACGTTGATGGCACCGTCCTCACCTCGGAAAACCACCAACTTCTGCCCGAAAGCATTGATCTGGTGCGGCTTTCCATCCCCGAAATCCCGGACCAGCCCCAGGCAGTGCCAGCCGCGGGCGAACCTGATGGGTACCGAACCGGCCTCGATCAACCGAATTTCGTCGGTATCAGGGTGCGTCGTCATGGCCCCATTGAACTGCGATGACGGGCAGCCCGAAAGGTCAGTGTTCCGCTCAACAGGAGACCAGAATCAACTTTGCCGGTTGTCGCCCTATCGTTTCCGCTCGTGACCGCCACCAGCCACAAGACCATTCCCGCCGGACTGAGCGTTGCCGCCACCGACGTCGACCTTGTCGTCGTCGGCTCCGGCACCGGTCTGGCTGCCGCCCTGGCAGCCCACGAACAGGGACTGTCGGTTCTCGTCGTCGAGAAGTCGTCCTACGTCGGCGGTTCGACGGCCCGGTCCGGTGGCGCGCTCTGGCTGCCGTCGAGCCCGGTGATCGAGGACTGCGGTGGCAACGATCCCGTGTCTCGGGCGCATACGTACTTGAAGTCGGTAGTCGGGGACTCCGCACCGCAGGAGCGCTCTGCGGCGTACCTGGACAACCTGCCGGCAACCGTCGACATGCTGCGCCGAACCACCCCGATGAAGCTGTCCTGGGCCAAGGAGTACTCCGACTATCACCCGGAGGCGCCGGGCGGATCGGCAGCAGGACGCACGTGCGAATGCCGCCCGCTCGACACGTCGATTCTCGGTCAATACCTGCCTGACCTGCGTCTCGGAGTCATGGAAGTCAAGATTCCGATGCCGACCACCGGCGCCGACTACCGCTGGCTGAACCTGATGAGCCGAGTGCCACGAAAAGGGCTGCCCACCGTCGTCAAGCGGCTCGCGCAGGGTCTCGGTGGTCTGGCCCTCGGACGGCGTTACGCCGCAGGCGGTCAGGCGCTGGCGGCGGGCTTGTTCGCCGGGGCGGTTCGTGCCGGGATCCCGATCTGGCTCCAGACCGCGCTGACCGAACTGGTCACCGAAGGTGACCGAGTCACCGGAGCGGTCGTGGAACACGGCGGGGAGCGTGTTGTCGTGACCGCCCGGCGCGGAGTCGTACTCGCTGCCGGCGGTTTCGATCACGACATGGACATGCGGCACAAGTTTCAATCCGAATCTCTCGGAAACAATCTCAGCCTTGGCGCAGAGTCCAACACCGGCGACGCCATCCGGTTGGGTCAGGATGTCGGTGCCGACATCGCGTCGATGGATCAATCCTGGTGGTTTCCGGCCGTCGCGCCATTGCCCGGAGCCGCCCCGGCGGTGATGCTTGCCGAGCGCTCGCTGCCCGGGTCGTTCATCGTGGACCACAACGGTCGCCGGTTCGCGAACGAGTCGGCCGATTACATGAGCTTCGGACAACGCGTTCTCGATCTTGAGAAGGCCGGCACCCCGGTGGAGAACATGTGGATCGTCTTCGACCAGCAGTACCGCAACAGCTATGTCTTCGCCGCCGAACTGTTTCCCCGTACGCCCGTTCCGCAGAGTTGGTACGACGCCGGAATCGCAGTCAAGGCAGACGGTTTCGACGACCTGGCAACCAAGATGCAGGTGCCGCTCGAGGATTTCCGGGACACGGTGACTCGGTTCAACGAAAATGCCTTTGCCGGAGAGGATCCCGACTTCGAGCGGGGACGCAGCGCGTATGACCGCTACTACGGTGATCCCACGATCACGCCGAACCCGAACCTGCGGCCGCTGGTCAAAGGTCCGTTTTACGCGGTCAAGATGGTGCTCAGCGACCTCGGTACGTGCGGCGGTCTACGAGCCGATGACCACGCCCGGGTACTTCGCGAAAACGGCACCGTCATCGAAGGGCTGTATGCGATCGGCAACACTGCCGCCAACGCGTTCGGCAGCACCTATCCCGGTGCCGGCGCGACGATCGCCCAGGGACTGGTCTACGGCTACATCGCTGCCCGCCACGCCGCCGGTCGCTGAGCCGCGGCCACGCGAAATGCCCACGGACAGAGGTCAGTCGGCGTCTTCGGCGTCGGCTCTCCGTTCGATTTCGTACCAGTAGGCCGGGTCTGGCCACGGAATTTTCGCGCCTTCACCGACCTTCGGAAACTTCGCCTCCGCTTCATCGAGATCCTTGATCAGTTGCAAGGTGAGTTCCCGTTCGGACGCGTAGTAGCGTTCGGCCCAGTCCATGGCGATCTTGGCGTACGCCCATGCTGGATCGGCGCCCGCCCACTTCGCTTCTTTGGCGGCGTCACGTTGCATCTCATCGACGTAGGCGATGTGCTCCCGGAGCATCTCCTTGAGTGCAGCGGGGTCGCTGAGGTGCCCCATGGTCACGCGAAGAATCACCGGATGCTTCAGCGTCGGCGGCTCAACCGGGGTATCCCGCGCCCAGCGGGTAACAGCCTCCATGCCGCTCTCGGTGATCTTGTAGAGCCTGCGGTTGCGTGTGCCGGTGCCCTCGACGCGAGAGGTCAGCAAACCCAGCTTTTCCAGCTTCTTGAGTTCGGAGTAGATCTGACTGTAGGCCGGGCTGCCGTAGTAGTAGCGCATGCTCCAGTGGGTCCACTTGCGGATGTCGTAACCCGACAATTCGGTCTCGTACGACAACATCCCGAGCAGCGCCCAGCTGGTCGCGGAAAGCGCTGGCTTGGCTGCTGGATCGGGGTCTCCCACGGCTCGAGGGTAACAATCCAGGTCACGCGCCCGTTCCCGATGAACCGCTGGCCGGGAGACTGCGTTGCCCTGACCTACTCGCCTCAATCAATCTGGTGGCCGACACGAGTAGAGGGAGGCACGGCGATGGGACCCGAGAACACGGCACTGGAAGCCCCCGACGGAGGCTTCGCCGGCCGGCAGCCCGAAGTCCCGGAAGCGCTATATGCGTCGCTCACCGGATCAGTTCGCCGACTCATCGACGCAACCATCCGTAGCCAGGCCGACTCCGCCACCATCGCCACCGCCAAACACAAGATCGACGCCGCAACCGACGAGCTGAGCCGCTCCCTGCTCCCAGGCTCCTTCGGCATCCACACCGCAGGTGACGGCAAGTCGCGGGCATGGGGGAACGCAGTCATCGGATTGCGGAATGCCTTGGCTCCTCCGTTGGAGGTCCATCACGAGTCCGACGGCCGGGTCTGGGCAGAGGTAACCCTGGGCGCGGCCTACGAAGGCCCCGCCGGACACGTGCACGGCGGAATCTGCGCCCTTCTTCTCGATCACGTGCTCGGGGCGACCGCGCACAAACCAGGGCGGCCCGCCGTGACCGGAACACTCAGGCTGCGATACGAAGCCGGCACTCGGCTGGGCCCCGTTCACGTGGAGGCGCACATCGACAGGGTGGAAGGCGTGAAGACATTCGTCGTCGGCCACCTCGCCACCTCAGACGGGATCACCGTCCGCGCGGAAGGCATCTTCTTTCATCCCTCGGCTGCCGACGATCGCGAAGCACCCTAATATCGCCAGGTGACCTCGGGCGGGCTTCAGCGCAGGCTCGGGACGACCGACGCCGTCGTCATCGGCCTGGGATCGATGGTGGGAGCGGGCATTTTCGCCGCCCTGGCACCGGCGGCTGCCGCGGCCGGAAGCGGACTGCTGATCGGCCTCGCCCTGGCCGCCGTTGTCGCCTACTGCAACGCGACGTCCTCGGCGCGGCTGGCGGCCCGCTATCCGCAATCCGGCGGCACCTACGTCTATGGGCGTGAACGGCTCGGTGAATTCTGGGGTTACGCCGCCGGGTGGAGTTTCATCGTCGGTAAGACCGCATCGTGTGCGGCGATGGCGCTGACCGTCGGGGTATATGTCTGGCCGCAGTGGGCACATGCGGTGGCGGTGGCTGCGGTGGTCGCGTTGACGGCGGTGAACTACGCCGGAATTCAGAAGTCCGCCTTGCTGACCCGCGTCATCGTCGCGTGCGTACTGGCCGTCCTGGCCGCGGTGGTGGTGATCATCGCCGGTTCCGGCGCCGCTGATCCCGCGCGGCTGGGCCTCGGTGACGACGTCGGCGTCGGCGGCGTCCTTCAGGCCGCGGGGCTGCTGTTCTTCGCCTTCGCCGGGTATGCCCGGATCGCAACCCTGGGTGAAGAGGTCCGTGACCCGGCCCGCACCATCCCGCGCGCGATCCCGATCGCGCTGGGTATCGCGTTGGTGATCTACGCGGTGGTCGCGGTCGCGGTGCTGTCGGTGCTGGGCGGTTCAGGGTTGGCATCGGCACCCGCGCCGCTCGCCGACGCGGTTGCGGCAGCCGGCGCCCCGCAGTGGCAGGCGGTGGTGCGGGTCGGGGCCGCGGTAGCGGCACTGGGGTCACTGCTGGCCCTCATCCTCGGGGTGTCGCGCACGACGCTGGCGATGGCCCGCGATCACCACCTACCGCACTGGCTGGCCGCCGTGCATCCCCGGTTCAACGTCCCGCACCGCGCCGAGATCGTGGTCGGGCTCGTGGTGGCAGCGCTGGCGGCGGTGGCGGATCTGCGTGGGGCGATAGGCTTTTCGTCGTTCGCGGTGCTGCTGTACTACGCGATCGCGAACGCGTCGGCATGGACGCTCGGGGCCCGCGTGGTCCCGGCTGTCGGTCTGGCGGGCTGCCTACTGTTGGCCTTCTCGTTGCCACTCGCCTCGGTGCTGACCGGGGTTGTCGTCGTCGCGGTCGGCGCGGTGATCTACGGCGTGCGCCGCCGCTAGACAGAACGATTGCGGAACGCCTCGACCGCCGTCGGCAGAGTCGGGAAAATCCGGTCGGCGCCGATACGGTCGAGAAGGCCCGCCGCCACCAAGTCGTCGCGCAGATCCTGTTTCACCCGCGCCATCGCGAACACGATCCCCCGTGCGGTCAGATCGCGGCGCAGCTGCTCCAGGGCATCGACCGCGGTGAGGTCGGGGTCCACCTGCGCTTCGGCGTTCAAGACGAACCATTCCACCGGCTCACCCGCTTGCTCGACGGCGGCCAGAGCGCGTTCCCGGAAATTGTCGGCGTTGACGAAGAAAAGTGGGGCGTCGTAGCGGTAGATGACCAGCCCCGGAACCGCCTCGGCATCCGGATAGTCATCCACGTCGTGCATCCCTGCGACGTTGGGCACAAACCCCAGCACGCTGTCGTGGGGCCGGGCGATGCGCCGCAGCGTGTCCAACAGCGACAGCGCGATCGCCACGAGCACCCCGTAGAGCACGCCGAGGCTCAGCACCGCGACGGTGGTGGCCACCGCCAACAACAGCTCGCTGCGCCGGAACCGTGCGAGCCGGCGGAACTCGGCCACGTCGATCAGCCGCAGGGCGGCGTAGACGACGAGCGCCCCCAGCGCGGCCATCGGGAAATTCTCCAGTAGATCGCGCCCGGCCAACACGACCAGCAGCACCGTCGCCAGCATCACCAACGAGTACAGCTGGGTGCGGCTGCCGACGGTGTCGCCGAGCGCAGTACGGCTCCCGCTGGAACTGACTGGAAAGCCTTGGGTGACACCGGCTGTCAGGTTGCACATACCCAAGGCCCGCAGTTCGGCGTTGATGTCGACGGTCTCACTCTTGCGCGCCGCGAAGGTCCGCGCCGTCAGGGCGTTGTCGGAAAACGCCACCACCGCAATCCCGACCGCCGGTACCACCAGAGCAGCCAGCTCGGTCATCGCCACCGGCGGGAGCGCAGGCTTCGGCAGACCCGCAGGGATGCTCCCGACCACCCGGATTCCCTTGTCCTCCAATGAAAATATCCACACCACCGCGGTGGCGGCCAACACCGTGACCAACGGGCCGGGAAACCGCGGTGCGATCCGATAGAGCACCAACAGCAGCGCCAACACCGTGGTCGCAACGATCACCGTCGGCAGGTGCAGCGATGGCAGTTCCCTGACGAAAGAGCGGACCTGGTCGATGAACTCGTCCCCGGCAACGTCCTCTCCGGTGATCTTGCCGAGTTGGCTGCCGATCATGATGAGAGCGACACCGGTCATGTAACCGATGAGGACCGGACGTGACAGCAGGTCGGCCAGAAACCCCAGCCCGCACAGCCCGGCAACCAGACAGATCGCCCCCACCAGCAGAGCCAGCACCGCCGACATCGCGGCATAGCGGGCCTGATCGCCGATGACCAGCGGAGCCAACGCGGTGGCCGTCATCAGGGCCGTGGTCGATTCCGGTCCCACCGACAACTGCCGCGACGAGCCCAACACCGCGTAAACCGCCATCGGGACCAGCGCGGCCCACAAGCCCGCGACCGGCGGCAGGCGGGCCACCGTCGCATAGGCCATCACCTGCGGCACCAGGTACGCCGCGACGGTCACCCCGGCGAGGACGTCGCCGCGCAGCCAAGACCGCTGGTAGCCGGTGAGCTGCGCCAGTCCGGGCAGCCAGCGCACGAGGTTCGGTTTCATCACCACTGATTGTTGCCGCAGTCCGCATGCGCGGCAGCCGATCATCGTGTGTAGTACACAATCGTGATTCCGCTGAGTTGGAAGTACGTCGAAACGCGCACCGACGACGACTTCGTCGTCGCCCCGGGCGAGCGGCTCGATTGGGCCAGCACCATCGGCATCGGTGCCCAGCACGTGGTGGCCATGTTCGGCGCCACCTTCCTGGTTCCGGTGCTCACCGGCTTTCCCCCGGCCACCACGCTGTTGTTCTCCGGAGTGGGCACGATCTTGTTCCTGCTCATCACCGGGAACCGGCTGCCGAGTTACCTGGGGTCGAGCTTCGCTGTGATCGCCCCGGTGACAGCGGCGGTGACCGCGCGCGGAACCGGCAGTGCGCTGGGCGGTTTGATCGCTGTCGGCGCGCTGTTGATCCTCATCGGCGCCGTGGTGCACTTGATCGGTACCCGTTGGATCGACGTCGCGCTGCCGCCGATCGTGACCGGGGCCATCGTGGCCCTGATCGGTTTCAACCTCGCCCCGGCGGCCAAGTCCAATTTCGAGAAGGGCCCGTTGGTCGGCGTGGTGACGCTGGTGTTGCTGGTCGGCACGCTGGCCTTCTTCAAAGGGCTGATCGGCAGGCTGGCGATCTTCGGCGCGGTGGTGATCGGGTATCTGCTCGCGCTGGTACTCGGTGACGTGGACACCGCGGCGATCGCGGCCGCACCCTGGGTCGGTCTGCCCGAATTCCACACACCCACGTTCAATCTGGCGGTGCTGCCGCTGTTCCTGCCCGCGGTGATCGCGCTGGTCGCCGAAAACATCGGGCACGTCAAGTCGGTGGGACAGATGACCGGTACCGACCTCGACCCGATGATCGGCCGGGCCCTGGCCGCCGACGGGGTGGCCACGGTGCTGGCCGGTGCCGGGGGCGGGTCGGCCACCACCACCTACGCCGAGAACATCGGGGTGATGGCGGCGACCCGGGTCTACTCGACCGCGGCGTACTGGGTCGCGGCCGTGGTCGCGATCGCATTGTCGTTGTGCCCGAAGGTCGGAGCGGCGATCTCGGCGATCCCGCCGGGTGTGCTGGGTGGGGCGACCATCGTGTTGTACGGCCTGGTCGGCATCTTGGGTGTGCGGATCTGGCTGACCAATCAGGTGGACTTCGCCAAGCCGATCAACCAGATGACGGCGGCCATCCCGCTGATCATCGGGATCGCCGACTTCACCTGGCAACTCGGTTCTCTGACCTTCACCGGCATCGCGCTGGGCTCCATCGCCGCGCTGCTGGTTTTCCACGGCATGCGGCTGCTGGAGCACCTCGGTGGTCGGCGGCAGCCTATTCGCCCAGCGCGTTGACCACCCGGGTGAACACCGACGGCAACGCTGCCGACACCGGGGTGATACAGGCCCGCACGGGACCAAAACCGCTGCCGTGCAACAGGGCCGCGGTGAGTAACCGATAGCGGCGGGTCATCGCACGCCACTGCCGATCGTAGTCACCGGGACGGTCGGCGCGCACGCATCCCACGAGCAGCTCGGCCGCGCCGAACGCCAGCCCCATGCCCTCCCCCGTCAGCGCGTCCACGTATCCCGCCGCGTCACCGACCAACAGCACCCGGCCCGCACACCGGTTGCGGACCTTCTGCCGCAGGGGCCCCGCGGCCCGGTCGTGGCCGTGCTCAAGGCCGTGAATCCGTTCGGCCAGCATCGGGAATGCCGCCAGGTGCTCGTCGAAACCGCCGCGCACCGAGGTCAGGATCGCCACCCCGACACAGTCCGCACCGACCGGGGTCACGTACGCCTCGGCGTCGGGACCCCAGTACACCTCGACGCAGTCCGACCACGGGGCGATGCGGACATGGCGCCGAATCCCCCAGCGGCGCCGCCTGCCCTCCCCGCCGCTGAGGCCGAGCGAGCGGCGGATCGGCGAATGCAGGCCGTCGGCGGCCGCCAGGTAGCGGGCCCGAAAACCGGCTGCGCACACCGATACCGAGTCCTGGGTCACCGGGCCGACCTCGTGGTGGACCACCCGCACCCCCGCAGACTCGGCTGCCTCCGACAGCGCGGCATGCAGCACCGTGCGACGTACTCCGCAGCCGGCCCCGTAGCGGAACCGGGCCTCGGCGGCACGGTGCCCGTCCAGATACCGGATGCCCCGAAACGGTCTCCCCTCGGGGTGAGCGCCCAGCCGGTGCAACTGTCGCACCGAGTGCGGCATCAGCCCCTCACCGCAAGCCTTGTCGATCGGGCCTGCGCGGCGCTCCACCACCACCGTCTCCAGCCCGGCGCGCGCCGCGTGCACCGCGGTGGCCAGCCCTGCCGGGCCGCCGCCGGCGACGAGCAGATCGATCACGTGAGCCCTTGCAGCGCTTCGTTTTCCACGCGTATCCGGGTTCGCAGCAGCGCGGCGTTGGCCACGGTGAACACCAGGGCGGTGATCCAGGCGCCGCCGGCCAACGGCAACGCGGCCCCCTCGGTGACGACCGCCACGTAATTCGGGTGTGGCAGCACCCGGTACGGGCCGTCGACGACACGCGTGGCGCCGGGGACCACCACCACCCGGGTGTTCCACTGCTTACCCAGCGTGGTGATGCACCACCACCGCAGCGCCTGGGCGGCGAGCACGATAACCGTCATGATCCGGCCGAGCCTCGGCGACGGTCGACGCCGACGTGCCTCGACCACCGATCCCACCAGTAGCGCGCTGTGCAACGCCACCATCACCGGGTAGTGGCCGGCGCCGAACTCCTTGCCGCCGTGAGCGGTACTCCAGCGCAGGTTGCGTTGGGACACCACCAGCTCGAGCACCCGTTCGGCGGCGACGAGAACGATCAGCGCGGTGAATCTCTTCGCTGTCATCAGCGCCAACGCAGCAGAACGAGCTCCGAGCAGAAGCCCGGACCCATGGCCATCATCAGCCCGGGCGTGTCCGGCTCGGGTCGTTTCCGGATGGTGTCACGCAGTACGTGCAGCACCGAGGATGACGACAGGTTGCCGACATCGGCGAGAGACTGCCAGGTGAGATCCAGCGCGTCGTCAGGCAATCCGAGGGTTTCGATGATCGCCTCGATCACCTTCGGGCCACCCGGATGGCTCACCCACGCAGATACCTCGTCGACGGAAAGTCCGTGATCGCCGAGGAACCCGGTGACATCGTCACCGAGGTAGCGCCCCACGAAGCCGGGGACTTCGGCGCTGAGCACGATCTCGAACCCGCCGGAACCGATGTCCCAACCCATGGCGTGCAGCGAGTCCGGGTACAGGTGGCTGCGGGAGTCCAGCACGTCGGGCCCGGTCGGGTTGAGCTTGCGGGCCCGGTGTTCGCCCACCGCGACCACCGCGGCCGCGCCGTCGCCGAACAGCGCGCCCGCCACCAGCGTCGGCATGCTCGGATTGTGTTTGCGGGTCAGCGAACACAATTCGACCGACACCAACACCGCCACCTTGTCGGGTGCGCCGCGCAGATAGTCGTTGAGCCGCGCAATCCCGGCGGCCCCGGCAACACAACCCAGCCCGAAGATCGGGATGCGGCGTACGTCAGGGCGCAGGCCCAGGCGACCGGCGATGCGGGCATCCAGCGATGGGACCGCAGCGCCGGTGACGGTGGTCGTGACGATCAGATCCACATCCTGCGGACGCAGACCCGCCTCATCCAGCGCCCCGGACAGTGCGGCACAGCCCAGTTCGGTTGCATGCTCGATGAACAGGCGGTTGCTCTCACCGAAATCGTCGAGACCCGCATACTTTTCAAGCGGCAGGACCAGATATCGGCTGTTCACCTTGGCGCTCGTGTGCAGGGCCCGCACCACATCCTCAGCCTCTGCGTATCCGGGCAGGTCGAGCAGGGCGCTGGTGACCTCGTCCTGGGTATACCGATGTGGGGGCAGAACAGCATGGACGCCGGCAATCGTGCTGTGACTGGGCATTCTGGCGACGTTAATTCCCATACCCGTATTACGGGGACCTACCCTCGGCGGTTCAACCGCGGTGGCGCTTGTCCCGTGCCGGCACGCCGTTGGGCCCCTCGATCGAACGGGCGTACGTACCCACGGTGAAGGCGATCGCCGACCCCATGATCCCGAGTGCCCGCGCATCGACGTTGTCGATCGTGTCCCGCCGGGTGTGGTAGTTCGGGTCGAAAGCCGCGCCGGCCCGCCCGCCCCACAACCGGGCCTGCACCTTGGTCTTGCGTTGCGAAGCCCCGGTGGTGGCACCGCCGATCGGCACGCCGGCCTGCAAGAACGGGTGATAGTCGGTGTTCGCGCTGATCGGCAGGTCAGCGGGCCGCGCACCGGCCAGATTGAGGTAACCGGCCATGGTGCGCTCGATGCCGGCCGAGCCCTCGGGCATCGGCTTGGGATCGGTGGCCTGGCCGGACTGGTCACCGTCATAGGTGAAGAACCCGGCGTTGGGTGATCCGATCATGTCGAAGTTCAGGTACAGCGCCAGATCGTCGAGCTGGTCCAGCGGCAGGCTGCGCACGTATTGCGTCGACCCGTCCAAACCCATTTCCTCGGCGCCCCAGAACGCGAACCGCACCGCGTTGTCCACCTGCGGCGAAGGGCCCAGCTGCAGCGCGGTTTCCAGAACGGCCGCCACCCCGGACCCGTTGTCGTTGATGCCCGGGCCACCACCGATGCTGTCCAGGTGCGCGCCCACGAGCACCACGTCCGACGCCGAGCCGGTTTTGGTCTGCGCCGTCACGTTGCGGGACTTCACCATCTCGGCCTTGCCGTCCAGGGTCAGGCGCACCGGAGCGCTCGTGCGCCGCAGTGCGGCATCGGTGGTCTCGTCGATGACGCCGACGGGGACGGTGAGTTGGCGGTAATAGCCCGTGCTGAACAGCCCGCCCGGCGGCGGCTGTTGCCCGCGGTTGACCACCAGCACGCCCACTGCGCCCTTGGCCAGCGCGATGTTCTGTTTCGTCACAACCGAACACCCGGTGTCGTCGACCACGGCTATGGCACCGGAGATGTTGACCGAACCGTAGTCGGTGGCCGCACATCCCGACGGCTTGCCCGGGCGTAGCGTCGGGGCGTTCAGCCCCTCGGGTGCCGTCGTCACCAGCATCGATGCCTGGTCCACCCGGTATTTTGTCCCCGACACGGTCAGCGCGGGGTTACCCCCGCGCATCGTGCCCATCCGCTCGAATTCCGGAGTCTGGACATCGAACCCCTTGTCCCGCAACACTTTCACCACATAGTCGACACTGGCGTCGTAGCCGGAGCTACCGACCGCCCGGTTGCCGTCATGGCTGTCGGCAATCTCCTGGAGCTTGCGCAGGTGGGTGTACATGGCGTCGACGGTGATCTTGCCGGCCAGTTCCTGCGGATCGACAGCCTCGGGCGAGGGCTGCGCCGAGCATCCCACGAGCGCGGCTCCGAGCAATATGACAGCGAGTCGACGCGCTGTCACTGCGCGGTGATCTGGTGACGCGTGCGGTCGGAACGAACCGGTAAACCGTTGCGGCCCCGCTGATCTTGGGCGTACACACCCACAGCGAACGCGACTCCCTCACCATGTATCCGCATCGCGTCCTGGTTCACGTGGTCAAGGGTATCGGTGTTCTTGTGGTAGTTCGGGTCGAACGGCTGATCCACCTCACCGGCCCACAATTTGGCTTCCTCGGCGTCCATCTTGTCCTCGGCGCCGGAGAACAATCCACCAGCGGGAACGCCCGCCATGGTGAACCCGTCATAGTCGGACCGGCCGTCAAAACTGGTGTCGCGCGGTGTCTTTCCGGCATCCTCCAGGTAGGACGCAAGGGTGCGCTCGATACCCGCGGAGCCCTCGGGAACCCGCGGACGGCCCTGCTCGTCCAGCGGCGCCGACTGGTCGCCGTCATAGGTGAAGTAGCCGGGGTTCGGCGAGCCCAGCATGTCGAAGTTCAGGTACATGGCGATGTCTTTGAGCTGCTCGATGTCCAGGGACTCGACATAGTTGGTCGAGCCACGCAAACCTTCCTCCTCGGCACCCCAGAACCCGAACCGCACCGCGTTGGCCACCTGTGGCGAATCACCCAGCTGCAAAGCGGTTTCCAGCACCGCGGCCACCCCGGAGCCGTTGTCGTTGATGCCAGGCCCTTCCGGAACGCTGTCGAGGTGGGCCCCGACCATCACCACGTCCGAGGTCGAGCCGGTCTTGGTCTGGGCGATGACATTGCGGGTGCGCTCGGTACGCACTCCCGCGACGAGTTTGAGCGTGGTGGGCCCGGGCGCATTGCGCAGCCGGGTGCCCTCGTCCTTGGTCACGCTGACCACCGGGATCTTGACGTCGGTGTTGCGGCCCAGCGTGCCGCCCATCTTCTCGTCGTTGTTGGTGTTGACCACGATCATGGCGACCGCACCGCGCTCAGCGGCAACAGCCTGCTTGTCCGCGAAAGGGCAGGAGCCCCGGTCCACCAGTACCACCGCGCCGGCGACCGGGAGTCCGTCATAGTCGGCGGCCTCACAGCCGGGGGTGTCCTCGGCCTTGGCCGGCACCAGCGGCGCGGACAACCCTTCTTGAGGGGTACCGATGGTGAACTCCAGCGGCTTGGCCGTGACGGCCTGACCGCCGACGGTGACCTGCGGGTCCTCGGCAAACGGCAGCCTGACCTCGAACTCCGGCGTCTGCACGTCAAACCCCTTGTCGCGCAGCGCACCGACGACATAGTCCACACTCGCGTCATACCCCGGGCTGCCGAGCGCCCGGTTGCCGTTGTTGGCGTCGGCAATGTCCTGGAGCTTGCTCAGATGCCCCATCATGGCGTCGGTGGTGACCCGCTCACGCAATTCGTCGGCGAAGCGCACCGCCGCCGGGGCGGACTCCCGGGACTGCTGCCCGTCGGTCTGCAGTTCGGTCTTTGCATCACAGCCGGCCAGCCCCACGGTCAGCGCCAGCGCGCCGAGCACCGCCCCCGTCGAAGTACGTCGCATTTCACCCACGGTAGCGGCTCGGCCGATCGGCCCGGCGCTTAAATCGCTTGCCTGGGGATTTGCTGTGATGGCATGGTGTCTTCCGGCGCCGAAAGGGGAAGCAGGCGAAGCGGGGTACCGCAACGTTTCTGCGCGTTGCCTGCGGCGCCATGGCACAGGTAAAAGGACCTGGGGTTCGAATCCCTCCTGCAATCCCGATACCGTCGCCGGGTTCACCCGATCGGTGACCTTGTGGCCCACATCCGCCGGTACGGGGGTGCGACGCCCCGTCACTGATCGCGTCCGGCGGCGGTATCCCTTTGCCGCACAGACACATACCGGAAGGAGGACACGACATGGGCATCTTCACGTTCAACCGAATCACTGTTTCCGCGGGCCAGTGCGCACTGGAGTACCGCGACGGCACGCTGGGTCGTGTCCTGCCGCCGGGCCGTCACCGCATTGATGTGGCGGCCTCGGTGGTGCGTGTCGAGATGCGTGAGCAGGTGCTCACGCTGGCGCCGCAGGAGGTGTTGACCTCCGATGCGGTGACGCTGCGTATCAGCGTGGCACTGCAGTTCAAGGTGAGCGACGCGGTGGCCTACGTGGAAGCAGCGGCCGATCCGATGGCCGCGGTGTACCTGGCCGCGCAGATCGCACTGCGTGACCTCACCGCCGCGGTGACCGCCGACGAGGTGATGCAGCGCGGCAACCGTATTGATGCCGACGCGATCGCCGCCGCGGCGCGCACGGCCGGTGCCCGCACCGGCGTCGAGGTGATCGGGGCCTTCGTCAAGGACGTGATCGTCCCGGCCGAGATCCGCGCCGCGGCGCTGCAGTTGGCGACGGCCAAGGCCACCGGTGCGGCGAAGCTGGAAGCCGCCCGCGCCGAGACCGCCGCGCTGCGGGCGCTGGCCAATGCCGGCAAGCTGCTGGATGCCCACCCGGCGCTGGCGCAGCTGCAGCTGGTCCAGCGGGTGCCGTACGGGTCGAAGGTGGTACTCGCAGTGGGTGGTTCGACGGATGTGGCGTCTGACCCGGAGTGATCCGGGTCAGGCGTCACGCCTGTTCAGCACCACCGCGGCAGCCACGAACGCCACCGCGACCCACACCAGGAAATAGACCAGCGAGCCCAACTCACCCCACGGCATGACATACGCCGGGAACAGCCAGTCCACGTGCAGGAACGTGAACATGTTGGCGAACGGCAGCCAGGGCCCGGTCTGGGGGCCGGAGTTGGGCATGTTCCCCAGCAGCGGCTCGGCCACCAGCGGCCACAGCAGCAGAACCGCCACCGCACCGGCCGCGAATCGGACCAGCGCACCGACGGCCACGCCGAGCACCGCGGCCAGCGCGGCATACAGGGCGAACCCGCCGGCCACCCGCCAGGTCGCCGCATTGGCCAGCGACAGTTGCGTTCCGACCACCGGGTTGGCCACCATCCGGGCCACCAGCACCGAGGCCAGCACCATGACCACCGCACACACCGACGAGAAGGCCGCGCACACCACCGCTTTCGCGGCCAGCACCTGCGTACGGTTCGGCGTGGCCAGGAAGGTGGTGCGGATCAGCCCGCTGCGGTATTCGCCGGTCATTGTCATCGAGGACAACACCATCAGTACCGGAACCCCGAACACCGCGACGCCGAGCGCGGCCTTGGCGGGAGGCAGCCCGGCGTAGTGATGCGCGCCCATACCCTGCATGGCGGCCACCCCCAGGCTGAGTACCGCCACCCCGACCGTGGACCACAGCGGGGAGCGGGTGGTGGACAGTTTGATGCGCTCGGCGTCGAGCGCGGACAGCGCGCTCATGCCTGGGCCGCCCGGTAGTCGACCGCGTCGTCGGTGAGTTTCAGATATGCCTCCTCCAGCGAGGCCTGCCGCTGGCTCAACTCGTGCAGGGTGACGGCGTTGCGCGCGGCCAGGTCGCCGATCACCTCGATGGCTGCGCCGTGCACTGCCAGCGCGTCGCCGTCGGCGGTGGCCTCCACCTCGAAACCGGCGTCGGTGAGAACCTCGCGCAGAGACTCCAGTTGCGGGCTACGTACCCGCACGGTGTCGGCGGACGTACCGCTGACGAACTCGTTCACGGTGGTCGAGGCGATCAGCTTGCCCTGCCCGATCACCACCAGTCGATCGGCGGTGTTGGCCATCTCGGCCAGCAGGTGGCTGGACACGAACACCGTCCGGCCCTCGGCGGCCAGGCTGCGGATGAGGGTGCGCACCCAATGGATGCCCTCGGGGTCGAGCCCGTTGACCGGTTCGTCGAACAGCAGCACCGGCGGATCGCCCAGCAGTGCGGCGGCGATGCCGAGGCGCTGACTCATGCCCAGCGACAGCGTGCCGGCACTGCGGTCGGCAGCCGAGGTCAGCCCGACCATCTCCAGCACCTCGTCCACCCGGGCCGACGGAATCCGGTTGGCGGCCGCGATCCAGCGCAGGTGGTTGCGGGCCGAGCGGTTCGGATGGGCCTGCCGCGCATCGAGCAGGGCGCCCACCGATCGCAACGGATCGTGCAGTTCGCGGTATCGCTTGCCGTCGATGGTCGCGGTCCCGGCGCTGGGATGGTCGAGCCCGAGGATCAACCGCATCGTGGTGGTCTTCCCCGCGCCGTTGGGCCCCAGGAATCCGGTCACCACGCCCGGTTCGACGGTGAACGTCAGATCGTCGACAGCTCGGTGGGATCCATAGAGTTTTGTCAGCCCCGTGAGTTCGATCATCACCGCCATCATTGCAGGCGGTGCCGTTCTGACTGCTCAGGTTCAGTTCAACCGAACATTCCCGTCACTGGGCACGCCCGGTATCAGCGCTGAGAGCCGGGCTCGACGCCTGAGCCCAGAACCGTTTCGGGATCCGGCCGGCCTGCCGAGCCAGGTACCCGGCGGTGACGGCCGCGGACATCGCGGCGGCCATGGTCGGCGGGTCGGAAGCCCGGGTGACGGCCGTGGCCAACAGCACGGCGTCACAACCCAATTCCATCGCCATCGCCGCGTCGGAGGCGGTGCCGATACCGGCATCCAGCACCACCGGTACCCCGGCCCGCTCGACGATCATCTCGATGTTGTGCGGGTTGGAGATGCCCAGGCCGGTGCCGATCGGCGAACCCAACGGCATGACGGCGGCACAACCGGCATCCTCCAGCCGGCGGGCCAGCACCGGGTCGTCGTTGGTGTAGGGCAGCACGATGAATCCGTCGTCGACCAATTGCTCTGCGGCCTTGACCAGTTCGATGGCATCGGGCAACAGGGTGCGCTCGTCGGCGATGACTTCGAGTTTGACCATGTCGGTGCCCAGCGCCTCCCGGGCCAGCTGCGCGGTCAGCACCGCCTCGGCCGCACCGCGACAGCCGGCGGTGTTCGGCAGGGCCGCGATGCCGAGCCGGTTGAGCAGGTCGAGCACCCCGGTACCGGTCTCGGCGTCCACGCGTCGCATCGCCACGGTGGTCAACTCCGTGCCCGAGGCGATCAGCGCCTCTTCCAGCACAGCCAGATTCGGTGCGCCCCCGGTACCCATGATCAGCCGCGAGCCGAACTCCCGGCCCCCGATGCGCAACACAGAATCAGCCACCCTGCACCGCCGTCACGACCTCCACCCGGGCGCCGTCGGACAACGTCCGGTCCCACTCGGAGCGGGGCAACACCGACCAGTCCAGCGCGACGGCAATGCCCTTGTCCGGGAAGCCCCGGGTTTCCAGCAGCCCCTCGATGGTGGTCTGCTCGTCCACCTCGAGGGTTTCGTTGTTGACCGTGATGGTGATCATTTCGCTCCCACGCTCACCTCGAGTTCAGCCGCGATCCGCTCAGCGGTCCACGGCGCCAACAGAAATCCGTTCCGGCCGTGTCCCACGGCCACCAGGGTGCGCTCGTCGACCCGTTCGACCACCGGCAGCCCGTCGGGTGTCATGGGACGCAGCCCCGCCGCGGTCTCGGCAAGTTCGTACTCACCCAGGGCCGGCATCACCGCGCAAGCGTCCTCAAGCAGGTCGCGCACCCCGCTGACCACCGGCGCGGTGTCGCGGCCGTGCTCGTACTGGGTGGCACCGACCACCACACCGTCGGCGCGCGGCACCAGGTATACCGGACGGCCGTGCACGCGGGCCCGCACCACCCGCTGCGGCACCGGCATACAGCCCTTGCGCCACCGCAGCCGCAGCACCTCGCCCTTGACCGGGCGCACCGGAAGGCCTGCCACGAGCTTGGGCGCGTCGATCCCGTTGGCGACGACGAGCATGTCGGCGTCTCGCACGTCGGCGAGGTCCTCGACCGGCCCGGCCCACCGCACCGCCAGCTGTTCGCAGCGCGCGGCCAGTCCGTCGACCACGGCACGGTTGTCCACGGCGAGTTCGGTGGGGGCCCGGAATCCGTGCCGGATGCCTTGGGCCAGTAGAGGTTCCACATCGCGGGCCGCGGTGGTCAACTCGACCGGCTGTCCCTGGGCGGACAGCCATTCGGCGACGGTGTGCAGGTCGGCGACATCGGCCCGGTCCACGGCGACCACCAGTGACTCCCGTGCGGTGACCACCTCGGGCGCCAGCCCGTCGAGGAACCCCGAGTGCCACAGCTTGAGCGACTCCAGGCCGATCTGCAGCATCTGCTCCTCGCCCGGCCAGCCTTCGCTGTGCGGGGCCAGCATGCCACCGGCCACCCACGACGCGCCGCGTTCCGTGCTGCAGTGCAGCCGCACACTCCAGCCGTCCAGCGCGGCCCGGCGCGCGACCGACAGCCCGATCACACCGCCGCCGATGACAGCGAGTGTTCCGGCTCCTCCTTTTGCCATACTCCGCTCCCTACGCCGGCATGACCCGGATCAGGTGTGACGGTAAGGGCCGGTCCGGATGCCCACTCTCAGCCCCTCGTCCCAGGGACTCCCGTATTGCCAGTCCAGGGTACTCGGGCGGTACCGGCTACCGTCGCGGTGTGGAATCACCCGTCGACCGTCTGCAGCGCGCCACCCTCTACCTGTGCACCGACGCCCGCCGTGAGCGGGGTGACCTGGCCGAATTCGCCGACGCGGCGCTGGCCGGCGGGGTTGATCTGATCCAGCTGCGCGACAAGGGCTCGGCCGGGGAGAAGCAGTTCGGACCGTTGGAGGCACGCCAGGAGCTCGAGGCGCTCGAAGTACTGGCCGACGCGGCGCGGCGGCACGGCGCCTTGCTGGCGGTGAACGATCGCGCCGACATCGCCCTGGCGGCCGGGGCCGATGTCCTGCATCTCGGTCAGGACGATCTGCCGCTGGACATCGCCCGCGGCATCATCGGAGAGCGCCCGGTGATCGGCCGCTCCACCCACGACACCGCGCAGGCCGCGGCCGCAGTCGATGAAGCAGTGGACTACTTCTGTGTCGGGCCGTGCTGGCCGACTCCGACCAAACCGGGACGCTCCGCGCCGGGCCTGGACCTGGTGCGCTCGACGGCTGCGCGGCAACCGGCCAAGCCGTGGTTCGCCATCGGCGGGATCGATCATCAGCGGCTACCCGAGGTGCTCGCCGCGGGTGCCCGGCGCATCGTGGTGGTGCGCGCGATCACCGCGGCCGAAGACCCTCGGGCGGCTGCCGAAGAACTGAAGGACGTGCTCAGTAGGGCTTATTGATGCCGGTTGCGCTCCAGCGGCAGCGACGCCGTCACCACCCGCAACTGCGCCCAGCTCGCGGCGAAGCCGGGATGCAGCGGCAATTCGGCGACCTCGTCCTCGGCCACCCAGCGCAACTCGGAGCTCTCCCGGTTCGGGATCGTGGCCAGCGGTTCGGGCACGTCGGCGATCACCGTGGTGTAGGACCAGTGCGTGCCGCCGATGCCGGCCACCTCGGCAGTCACCACGGTGGTCCGCACGGTGAGCTGCTCGGCCGTCACCCCGGCCTCCTCGTTGGCTTCCCGGACCGCGGCCTGCTCGGCGGTCTCGTGACTGTCGCGGGCACCGCCCGGCAACGCCCACGTGCCGCCTTGATGGCTCCACGGCGCCCGGTGTTGTAACAGCACCGCCGCCGCTGCGCCGGGCCACGGCGCCCGCAGCAACAGGCCCGCCGCACCGTGACGCCCCCAATAGCGGGCGCCGTTGTCGGAGAACACCCAGCCGTCACCGTCGCCGCGCACCCGTACAGGATAAGGAACGGCGCCAGTTTCGGTGCGGCCCAATTTCTCCGCGAGCCTAAGCGCAGCCCTCTTAGAATTTTTTTATAGTGGTGGCACGCCCCGATTGCACCGAAACTAAATGAGGTCCGTGCGCAGGTGACTGTGGAGTTGGCACATCCCTCGACCGAACCGCTCGCGTCCCGGTCGCCGACTACTCCTGCCCACCCACGCTGGTGGTTTCTGTGGACCACTCCCGGGCGCATCCTGACGATCGGGCTCGTGTTGTCCGCACTCGTGCTCGCCAGCGCATTCGCGACGTCCACCACCATCAACGACCGCCAGCAGGCGTTGACCACGGTGCTCGACCACACCGAGCCGCTCGCGTTCGCGGCCGGCCAGCTCTACACCACGCTGTCGGTGGCCGACGCCGCCGCGGCCACCGCCTTCATCGCCGGTGCCGAACCCCGCGATGTGCGGCAGCGCTACGAACAGGCGATCACCGACGCCTCGGTGGCGGTGACGCGGGCATCGAGCGGGCTGACCGACGAGACGCTGGTGCAACTGCTCGGCCGGATCAACGCGCGGCTGGCCGTCTACACCGGCCTGGTCGAGACCGCCCGCACCAACAACCGGGCGGGCAACCCGGTCGGTTCGTCGTACCTGTCGGAAGCCTCGGCGCTGATGCAGTCGCAGATCCTGCCCGACGCGCAACGGCTCTACGAGGAGACCTCCGCCCGGGTGGACGCCGAGACGACGGCCTCCACCCGGATCCCGGCCCCGGTCATGCTGGTGGTGTTGGCGACGCTGATGTTCGGGGTGTTCGCCAATCGCTGGCTGGCGCGCCGGACCAGGCGGCGGGTAAACATCGGTTTCGTGGCGGGCGGGCTGGCCGTGCTGATCATGTTGATCTGGGTGACCACCGCGCTGGTGATCTCGACTTCGGACAGCCGCAGCGCCAAGGACACCGCCGCCGAATCCCTCAAGACGGTGACCAACCTGGCCATCACCGCCCAGCAGGCCCGGGCCGACGAGACGCTGGCCCTGATCCGGCGCGGCGACGAAAACCTGCGCAAGCAGTCCTACTACCAGCGCATCGAGGCGATGCAGCAGCAACTCGCGCAGTATCTGGCCCGCGACACCGGTATCGACAAGAGCGATCTGACCGGTGCCGAACAACTGCTCACCAAGTGGCGCACGGCCGATGACCGGATCAACGCCTACATCGCGGTGGGCAACTATCAGGCCGCGACGCAGGTGGCATTGGGCACCGGCGAGGATGATTCCACGCCGGCCTTCGACAAGCTCGACGACGCATTGTCCAAGGGCATCCAGGAGAGCCGCAGTCAGCTGCGCAACGACATCGCCAATGCCCGCCGGGTGCTGTCCGGTGCCACGGTGGGTGCCGCCCTGCTCAGTGTGGCCGCCGCGCTGGCGGTGGCCCTGGGCCTGTGGCCTCGACTCAGCGAGTACAGATGATGGGAACGATGCGAAAGATGTTGGCCGTCCTGACGGCGGCCCTGGCCGTGGCCGGATGCAGTCAGAGCGCGCCGGCCCTGACGGCGCCGACGATGACGCTGGCGCCACCCAGCCCGGCCGGCATGCAGGAACTCGCCCCCCAACCGGTGCGGGTGCCGACGCCGAACACCGACGAGTGCAACCGCACTGCCAGTCTGCGGCCGTTCAGCAACAAGGCCGACGCCGACGCCGCGGTGGCCAAGATCCGCGAACGGGGACGGCTGATCGTCGGGCTGGACATCGGCAGCAATCTGTTCTCGTTCCGCGATCCGATCACCGGTCAGATCAACGGCTTCGACGTCGACATCGCCGGAGAGGTGGCGCGCGACATCTTCGGCACGCCGTCACAGGTCGAATACCGCATCCTGTCCTCGGCCGACCGCATCACGGCCCTGCAGAACAACCAGGTGGACATCGTGGTCAAGACCATGACCATCACCTGTGAGCGCCGCAAGCAGGTGAACTTCTCCACCGTGTATCTGATGGCCCACCAACGGATCCTGGCCCCGCGGGACTCCAACATCTCGCAGGCCTCCGATCTCTCCGGCAAGCGGGTGTGCGTGGTGGACGGCACCACCTCGCTCAAACGGATCCAGCAGATCAGCCCGTCACCGATCATCGTGTCGGTGGTGACCTGGGCCGACTGTCTGGTGGCACTGCAGCAGCGGCAGGCCGACGCGGTCAGCACCGACGATTCGATATTGGCCGGACTGGTGGCGCAGGATCCTTATCTGCACATCGTCGGCCCGAGCCTCAACGAAGAGCCCTACGGCATCGGGTTGAACCTGGAGAACACACCGCTGGTCCGGGTGGTCAACGCGACACTGGAACGCATCCGCCGCGACGGCACCTGGAACACGCTGTACCGCAAGTGGTTGACGGTCCTGGGTCCGGCGCCCTCACCCCCGGTCGCGAGGTATGTCGACTGATGAAGAAGCCCGACGACGCTGATCTTGCTGATCTTCCGGAAACCCCCGACACCGCAGGCGGTCCCGGAACACAGCCGGCGAGCCTGGAAGACCTCGACATGGACTCGCATTCGACCATACGGCCCATGGCGACCCAGGCGGTGTTCCGTCCGGAGTTCGACGATTCCGACGATGGGCCGTTCGGCGGGGCCGACACCGAACCGCAGAACCTGGCCACGATCGCCACCCGGATCCTGTCTCCGATCCGCAGGTTGGGCGGCGGACTGGTGGAGATCCCACGGGTGCCCGAGCGGGACCCGTTGGCGGCGTTGATGACCAACCCGGTCGTGGCCGAACAGAAGCGGTTCTGCTGGAACTGCGGCAAGCCGGTCGGCCGGTCGTCGTCCGACGGGCACGCCTTGTCAGAGGGCTGGTGCCCGCACTGCGGCAGCGCGTACTCGTTCCTGCCGCAGTTGTCGCCGGGTGAGATCGTCGCCGACCAGTACGAGATCAAGGGCTGCATCGCCCACGGTGGATTGGGCTGGGTGTATCTGGCCTTCGACCACAACGTGAACGAACGCCCCGTCGTGCTCAAAGGTCTGGTGCACTCCGGTGACGCGGAAGCCCAGGCGATCGCCATGGCCGAACGCCAGTTCCTGGCCGAGGTGACCCATCCGGGGATCGTGAAGATCTACAACTTCGTCGAACACGACGACAAGCACGGTAATCCGGTCGGCTACATCGTGATGGAGTACGTCGGCGGAACATCGCTGAAACAGGCCAGGGGAACCCGGCTTCCGGTGGCCGAGGCGATCGGCTACATGCTCGAGATCCTGCCCGCGTTGGGCTACCTGCATTCGATCGGGCTGGCCTACAACGACCTCAAGCCCGAGAACATCATGATCACCGAGGCGCAGCTCAAGCTGATCGACCTCGGCGCGGTGTCGCGGCTCAACTCCTACGGGTACCTGTACGGCACACCGGGATTCCAGGCCCCCGAGATCGTGCGCACCGGACCGACGGTGGCCACCGACATCTACACCGTGGGGCGCACGCTGGCCGCGCTGACCTTGAATCTGCGGACCCGCCGTGGCCGCTACGTCGACGGTCTTCCTTCGGAGGACCCGGTGCTCGACACCTACGACTCGTTCGGCCGGTTCCTGCGCCGGGCCATCGATCCCGATCCGCGGCGTCGGTTCACCAGCGCCGAGGAGATGTCGTCGCAGCTGCTCGGTGTGCTTCGCGAAGTGGTGGCGGCCGACACCGGGATCCCCCGCCCCGGCCTGTCGACCGTCTTCAGTCCGTCCCGGTCGACGTTCGGAGTCGACCTTCTGGTCGCCCACACCGATGTCTACGTTGACGGGCAGGTGCATTCGGAGAAGCTGACCGCCCAGGAGATCGTGCGGGCGCTGCCGGTACCGCTGGTGGATCGCACCGATGTGGGTGCGCCGATGTTGGTCGCGAGTGTGCTCAGCCAACCCGTGCACACCCTCGACCAGTTGCGTGCCGCGCGCCACGGCTCTCTCGACTCCGAGGGGGTGGACCTGGCCGAGTCGGTGGAGCTGCCGTTGATGGAAGCACGCGCCCTGCTCGATCTGGGCGACGTCGCCAAGGCCACGCGCAAACTCGACGACCTGGCCACCTGGGCCGGCTGGCGCTGGCAGCTGGTGTGGTTCCGCGCTGTGGCCGAGATGCTCTCAGCCGATTACGACTCGGCGACAAAGCATTTCACCGAGGTACTGGACACCTTGCCCGGCGAGCTGGCACCCAAGCTGGCGTTGGCCGCCACGGCCGAGTTGGCCGGCACTGCCGACGAGCTCAAGTTCTACAACACGGTGTGGAGCACCGACAACGGCGTCATCTCAGCCGGTTTCGGCCTGGCCCGCGCCGAGTCGGTCGCCGGGACCCGCGACAAGGCAGTCGAGACGCTCGACGAAGTCCCGCCCACCTCACGACATTTCACCACTGCCCGGCTGACCAGCGCGGTGACCCTGCTCTCGGGCCGGTCCACCGGCGAGATCACCGAACAGAACATCCGTGATGCGGCCCGGCGGGTGGAGGCGCTGCCCGATTCGGAGCCGCGCGTGCTGCAGATCAGGGCGCTGGTGCTGGGCACCGCGATGGACTGGCTGGCCGACAACTCGGCGAGCAGCAATCACATTCTCGGATTCCCGTTCACCGAGCACGGTCTCAAGCTGGGCGTCGAGGCGTCGCTACGGGCGTTGGCCCGCGTCGCCCCCACGCAGGCGCATCGGTACGCGCTGATCGACCTGGCCAACAGTGTGCGGCCGATGAGCACCTTCTGATATCCGCACGCAGGCCTGCGCGATCGCCAACTCCTCGTTGGTCGGCACCACCAGCACGGTCACCGCTGAGTCCGGTGTGGAGATGCGACGGGCCTCGCGTGAGGACGAGGCATTGAGCGCCTCGTCGATCGTGATGCCCAGCCCGGTCAGCCCGGCCAGCGCGTCGCGGCGCACCGCGGCATCGTTCTCCCCCACTCCCGCGGTGAAGCTGATGACATCGGTGCGGCCCAGCACCGCGAGGTAGGCGCCGACGTACTTGCGGAGCCGGTGGATGTAGACGTCGTAGGCCAATTGCGCGTTGTCGTCGCCGGATTCGATCCGGGCGTGCAACTTACGGAAATCGTTTTCGCCGCCGAGGCCGCGCACACCAGAGCGCCGGTTGAGCATCGTGTCGATGTCCTCGACACCCATGCCTGCCGTGCGGCACAGGTACATGATGATCCCGGGATCGACGTCGCCACTGCGGGTGCCCATCACCAGGCCCTCCATCGGCGTCAGGCCCATCGAGGTGTCCACGGCCCGCCCCTCGGCGATCGCCGACGCCGACGCACCGTTACCCAGGTGCAGCACAATCTGATTCAGCGACTCGTACGGGCGATCCAGGAAGGCAGCGGCCTGCTGGCTGACGTACTGGTGCGAGGTGCCGTGGAAGCCGTAGCGCCGGATACCCCAGCGCTGGGCCACCTCTCGGTCGATGGCGTAGGTCGCGGCCGCCTCGGGCAGGTTGTGGAAGAACGCGGTGTCGAACACCGCGACGTGCGGCAGATCGGGCAGCAGCTTGCGCGCCACCTCGATACCCAGCAGTGCGGGCGGATTGTGCAGCGGGGCCAGCGGAGCCAGTTCCTGCACCTTGGCGATCAGCTCGCCGTCGATCAGGGTGGGCCGGTAGAAGGTCTTGCCGCCGTGCACCACCCGATGCCCCACCGCCACCAGGCCCAGCGTGTCCAGGTGCAGACCCTGCGCGGCCAACTCGTCGAACGCCGCCCGCAGCGCGGCGTCATGATCGGGCACCTGCGCCGAGCCGATCTGCTCGATGATGCCGTCGGCCAGGAACTCGCCCGAATCCGGTTTGACCACCGCGTATTTGAGCGACGAAGACCCGGAGTTGACCACCAGAACCGTCATGAGTCTTTGGTGCTCCTCACGTCCGCGGGCCGCCCCTGCGCCTGAATCGCCGTGATCGCCACGGTGTTGACGATGTCCTCCACGAGCGCCCCGCGGGACAGGTCGTTGACCGGCTTGTTGAGCCCCTGCAGCACCGGGCCGATGGCGATCGCACCGGCACTTCGCTGCACGGCCTTGTAGGTGTTGTTGCCGGTGTTGAGATCGGGGAAGATCAGCACGGTGGCCCGTCCCGCCACCGCCGAATCCGGCATCTTGGTCAGCGCCACCGAGGGCTCCACTGCCGCGTCGTACTGGATCGGGCCCTCGACCAACAGGTCCGGTTCCCGCTGACGGACCAATTCGGTCGCGGCCCTGACCTTGTCGACATCGGCGCCGGTACCCGAGGTGCCCGTCGAGTAGGACAGCATGGCCACGCGCGGATCGATGCCGAACTGGGCGGCGGTGCGGGCCGAGGAGATCGCGATGTCGGCGAGTTGCTCGGAGGTCGGGTCGGGCACGATCGCGCAGTCGCCATAGGCCAGCACCCGGTCGGCCAGGCACATCAGGAAGATGCTGGACACCGTGGAGATCCCGGGCGCGGTGCGGATGATCTCGAAGGCCGGACGCACGGTGTGCGCCGTGGTGTGTGCCGCACCCGAAACCATGCCGTCGACCATCTGGTTGTGCACCAACATCGTGCCGAAGTACGACACGTCGTGGATGATCTCGCGGGCCTGCTCGACCGTCACGCCCTTCTTGCGGCGCAACTCGGCGTACTGCTCGGCGAACTGGTCGCACAACTGGCTGGTACGCGGGTCCAGGACCGCCGCCGCGTCGAGGTCCACACCGAGTTCAGCTGCCCGGGAGCGGATCTGGCTCTCCTCACCGAGGATCGTCAGCTCGGCGACCCCGTGTTGCAGCAGCCGGCCGGCGGCTTTGAGGATGCGGTCGTCAGTACCTTCGGGCAGCACGATGCGCTTGCGGTCCGAACGGGCCTGGTCGAGCAGTTTGTAGGTGAACATCTGCGGGGTGGTGACCGCGGGGATCGGGATGCTCAGCTGATCGAGCAGGTCGTTGACGTCGACGTGTTTGTCCATCAGTGCCAGCGCGGTGTCGATCTTGCGCTGCGATTTCGCTGTGACCCGACCGCGCGCCCCGGCGACCCGGCTTGCGGTCTCGAAGGTTCCGTACTCGGTGGCCACGATCGGCAGCCGCTGCCCCAGCCCCTCTACCAGCGAAGCAATGGCCGGATGCAGCGCCAGACCGCCGTTGAGGATGATGCACGACAGCGACGGAAAGCCTTCTGCGGCATGGGCACTCACCAGGGCCAGCACCACGTCCGAACGGTCGCCCGGGGTCACCACCGCGACTCCCTCGGTGAGCCGCTCCAGGCAGTGCTCGGCGGTCATGCCGGCCACCATCACGCCCATCGCCTCACGCGAGAGCAGCTCGGGATCCCCGGCGATCACCGTGCCGTCGACCGCCACCTGCAGTTCGGCCACCGACGGTGCCACCAGCACCGGCTCCTCGGGCAGCACATAGGCGGGCGAACCGAGCGGTTTGAGGGCCGCGGCCACCGCGTCGAGCTGCGCCGGGTCGCACCGGTTGGCCACCACCGCCGCGGCATGCGCATGCTGGTGGTTCAGTTCGGCCAGGCACACCTCCACCACGTGGGCGACCTCACCGGGCGTGCGGTCGGCGGCCTTGACCGCGAGCACCACCGGTGCACCCAGGTTGACCGCGATGCGGGCGTTCATGCTCAGCTCACTGGGCGTGGCGACGTCGGTGTAGTCGCTGCCCACGATCAACACGGCGTCGCATTTCTCGGCCACGCGGTGGAACCGGTCGACGATCTCGGCGATGGCGACGTCGGGATCTTCGTGCACCTGCTGGTAGCTGACCCCGACACAGTCGTCGTAGCTCAGCCCCGCGGTGGTCCCGGCCAGCAGCAACTCGAGGATGTAGTCGCGGTCCTCACCGAGGCGCGTGATGGGGCGGAACACCCCCACCCTGGGCACGGTCGCGGCCAACCGGTGCAGAATGCCCAGCGCAATGGTGGATTTACCGGTGTCCCCTTCGGGTGAAGCTACGTAGATCGCGGTCGCGATGTTTCCATCCGGCACGGCTCCAGCATTCCCTAGGTCAGCCCAGCGCCGCCACCGCCCCCGCAAATTCCGTGCAGAACCAGTCCACGTCGCTCATCGAGAACACCAACGGCGGGCGCACCTTGAGGACGTTGCCGTCTGCCCCGCACACCGAGATCAGCACCTTGCGGTCCCGCATCGCATTGACCAGGTCGTGGGCGCCGGCGCGGTCGGGGGCCTTGAGGTCGGGGTCGGTGACCATCTCGACGCCGACGTACAGCCCGGCACCGCGCACATCGCCGATGCGTGGGGTCTCGGTGGCGATCCGGCTGAGCTCGTCGCGCAGCGCGGTCCCGACCCGCCCCGCGTTGGCCATCAGGTCCTCGTCCTCGATGACGTCGAGCACCGCGCCCGCGGCAGCCATCGACACCGGATTGCCGCCGAAGGTGTTGAAATACGGCACCTCACGGGCGAACGTCTTAAGTACCTCGCTGCGGGCCGCCATCGCCGCCACCGGTAGCCCGTTGGCCATCGGTTTGCCCATGGTGATCAGATCCGGCACGACGCCATGGCGGGTGAAGCCCCACATCGCCTCCCCGGTGCGGCCGAACCCGGGTTGCACCTCGTCGGCGATGAACACCCCACCTGCCGCCCGCACCGCCGCCACCGCCGGCGCCAGCACCGCGGGGTCCGGGTAGATGCCGTCGGAGGAGAAGAACGTGTCGACGATCAGGCAGTTCATCCCGTGCCCGGCCGCTTTCAGGTCAGCGACAGCGGATTCCACGCCGGCCAGGAACCGGGCGGCCACGTCCTGGCCCGAACGGTAACTGTCCGGTGCGGCCACCACACGCACATGAGGACCGATGGCGGTGGCACCCCCGATCGACGGTGAAATCGCCGTCACCGCTTCGGTATTGCCGTGGTAGGCGTCGCAGGTGACGATCACACCGCGGGCGCCGGTATACATCTGGGCCACCCGCAGCGCCAGATCGTTGGCCTCCGAGCCGGTGCAGGCGTACATCACCTGATCGACCTCGGCGGGCAACGTATCCAACAACCGCTGCGAGTAAGCCACGATGCCGTCGTGCAGGTACCGGGTGTGGGTGTTGAGCGTCTCGGCCTGCCGGGTGATCGCGGCCACCACCCGCGGATGGCAATGGCCGACGCTGACGACGTTGTTGTACGCGTCGAGATACCGTTCACCGTCCGCGTCGAACAGGTGGCTGCCGCTGCCGCGGACCAGGTGCACCGGCCGTTCGTAGAACAGCCGGTACGCCGGGCCGAGTAGGTGGGCGCGGGCTTCGATCAGCCGCTCGGTGTCAGGGTCGGTTGCCAGACCGGTGTAACTGTTGGAGTCCATGATGTTCGAGAACCCCATGCCCGCGCCCCCCGTTCAGCGTTCGTGCGCTTCCTCCAACACTGTGCGTCCGAGATCGGAATAGCGTTGCGGATTCCTGAATTTCAGGAACAGCGCCCACAACACACCACCGATTCCGGCGATGCCAACAACATACGGGATACAGGTGAAGATCCAGTCCGAAGCGGCTGAACCCGCAGCAAACGACGCGTTCTTGGCGAGCAGGTAGATCACATAGAGCATGCCCGTGCCGCCCAGCAGTGGCGCCAGGAAGGTGGTGAACCAGTTCGCGGTCTCGGGATGGCGCTTCTGCACGTGGAAGTAGGAGATCACCGAGAACGCCGCCAGGGCCTGCACGATCATGATGGCCGTGGTGCCCAGCAACGCCATCAGGCCGTAGAGACCGGTGTAGGGATCACGTCCGGTGATGTCGAAGAACATCACCACCACGGTCGCGAATCCGGTCTGCACGAATCCGGCGATGTGCGGTGATCCGTGCACCGGATGGGTCGCGCCGATGGTCTTGCGCATGCCCGGGATGACGTTCTCCCGACCGATGGCGTACAGGTAGCGTGCGGCGCAGTTGTGGAACGCCATACCGCAGGCGAACGAGCCCGTCATCAGCAGGATCTTGAACATGTCGACAGCCCACTGTCCCAGATGCTCGTGCACGGGCGTGAAGAAGATGTTGCCGGCCGTGGCCGAATCTTGCGCCAGCGCAATCGCATTCTGCGGACCGGTGCCGACGATCGCGAGCCACGAAACGATGACGTAGAACGCGCCGATACCGACGACCGAACAGATCACCGCAATCGGGATGATCTTCTTGGGGTTTCGCGACTCTTCGCCGTACATGGCGCTGGACTCGAAGCCGACCCAGGACCAGAACGCGAAGAACAGGCCGACACCGGCCGATCCGGCGACGGTGATCATGCTTCCGTCGACGCCGGCGACCTCACCGGACAAACTCTGCAAACCGTTGAGCGGGTTGAGCGATCCCAGCGACCACCCCTGCGGGCCGCCACCGGTGAACACCACTGACAGCGCCATCATGGCCAGCATGATGATCTCGGTGATCAGGAACACCCCGAGTACCTTGGCCGCCAGGTTGATGTCGAAATAGGTCAGCACGGCATTCACCGCCAGCATCACCACGGCGAAGAGGATCCAGGGCACGTCGATGTTGAAGAACGACTTGAACAGATCGTTGCCGAAGAACGAGAAGATGCCGATCAGCGATGCCTCGAACACCATGTAGGCCAGTGCGGTGAGGAATCCCGCACCCAACCCGACGACGCGGCCCAGGCCGTGCGAGATGTAACCGTAGAACGCACCGGTGGCGGTGATGTGCTTGCTCATCGCCGCATAACCGATGGCGAACAGGGTCAGCACGATGGTGGCGACGAAATATCCGGCGGGCGCATAGGCGCCGTTGCCGAAGCCGACCGCGATCGGCACGTTGCCGACCATGGCCGTGATGGGGGCGGCGGTGGCCACCGCCATGAACAGCACGCCGACCAGTCCCACGGCGTTGGGTTTGAGGCGTTGGATTGGGGCACCGGCCTGGGCCGGCGGATCGATGATCTCGCTCATTTCGGGTCCTAACTGAAGGACGGTTTTCGGACCACTATTTGGTCTGATTGCCTGGGCGTCGACGACGACTTTGTGGTGCGACGCAGCACATTGTTATCCCGCCCAGGTCAATGGGCAACTCGAAAGTTCCTGGTAGTCAACGCCTTTGTTGCGGCGATGTTTCGAACCTGGGAATCGTGCAACGGCCAGGTTAAGCAGTCGGTTTTGGTCTGCCCTGGACGCTCGATTTGGTTCAGACTCGGGGCATGCCCCAGACCCCTGGCGGCCCGGTCGCCGAGGACGTGCGTCGCCGCATCCTGTCCATGCTGGCCTTGGGCTCCTTGCGGCCCGGCTCGCGGCTGGGCACCGAGCGTGAGATGGCGGAGAGGTTTTCGGTGTCGCGGTCCACGCTGCGCAGTGCACTGTTGCCGTTGAGTCAGGCCGGCGTGCTGGAACGCCGGACCGGGCGCAACGGCGGCACGTTCGTCCGCGCCGACGTCGTGGAACGCAACGCTGCCGAGTTGGCCGGCCTGCCGGCCCGGCTACGCAGCAGTGGTCACAGCAGCGCCACCCGGGTACTGGCCACCGACCGCAGGCCGGCCACCCAGGTTGAGGCGCATGCACTCGAAATCGCGGATGGGACAGAGATATTCACGATCCGGCGGGTGCGGTTCGCCGACGGTGTGCCGCTGTCGGTGGATCTGGCGTGCTTCGTGGCCGACCATGTGGAGGACCTGCTGGAACAACCGCTCGGCGGTTCGCTCTACGAGCTGGTGCGGGTGCGCTACGGGCTGACGCCGGCTGTCACCACCGAGACCATCGAAGTGGTCAGCGCCAGCCCCCGCGAAGCGCAGTGGCTCGACATCGCCCACCGCAAGCCGCTTCTGGCCATCACGCGGGTCACCCGCGACGACAGCGGACGGCCGTTCGAGTACGCCTACGACCTGTTCCGGGCCGACCGGGTCCGGCTCACCGCCACCAGCCACGGCAGGGTCGGGGCGGTGCGCCGGTCGGTCAGCAGCGCTTAACCCAGCTTGCGCAGCCGGGGCTCCAGATCCTTCTTGAACAGGTCGAGGAACCGGCGCTGATCATGCCCGGGGGCGTGGAACACCAGGTGGTTCAGACCCCACTTCACGTACTGGCCGACCTTCTCGACCGCCTCGTCGGGATCGGATGCGACGATCCAGCGCTTGGCGACCTGCTCGATGGGCAGCGCGTCGGCGGCCTTCTCCATCTCGATCGGGTCGTCGATCGAGTGCTTCTGCTCGGGCGTCAGCGACAGCGGGGCCCAGAACCGGGTGTTCTCCAACGCCAGCTTCGGATCCGGGTCGTAGGAGATCTTGATCTCGATCATCCGGTCGATGTCGTCGGCATTGCGGCCGGCCGCCTCCGCGCCCTCCTTCACGGCGGGGATGAGCTTGTCCTTGTACAGCTCTTCGCCCTTGCCCGAGGTGCAGATGAAGCCGTCACCGGCACGGCCCGCATACTTGGCCACCACCGGCCCGCCGGCGGCGATGTAGACCGGCACGCCGCCGGTGGGCACGTCGTAGATCGAGGCGCCCTTGAGCCGGTAATACTCGCCGTCGAAGTCCACACGGTCGCCGACCCACAGCTCGCGCATGAGCTTGACCGACTCCCGCAGCCGCGCGAAGCGCTCCTTGAACTCCGGCCATTCCCCGGCGTAGCCGGTGGCGATCTCGTTGAGCGCCTCACCGGTGCCCACGCCCAGGAAGATGCGGTCCGGGTACAGGCACGCCATCGTCGCGAAAGCCTGCGCGATCACCGCCGGGTTGTACCGGAACGTCGGTGTGAGCACCGAGGTACCCAACACCAGCCGCTCAGTGCGCTCGCCCACCGCAGTCATCCAGGCCAGCGAGAAGGGCGCATGCCCACCCTCGTGCCGCCAGGGCTGGAAATGGTCGCTGACCGTCGCGCTGTCCATCCCGGCCGCCTCGGCCAGCACCGCCAGCTCGACAAGTTCCCGGGGCGCGAACTGCTCCGCCGATGCCTTATATCCCAGTTTCAGTTCAGCCACGGGTTCGTTTCTACTCCTATTACTAAACTCGCGGCATGGCAGCAGCCCTGAGCGCGATCACCGAGCATGTGCACTTCGCACAAACCGACTTGGTCAACTGGACGCTGGTGACCGACGGCGCCCGGGTCATGCTGATCGACGCCGGGTTCCCGGGGCAGCGCGAGGACGTCATCGGTTCGGTCCGCCAACTCGGCTTCACCATCGACGACATCGCCGCCGTGCTTCTGACCCACGCCCACATCGACCACTTCGGTACCGCCATCTGGCTGGCGAAAACCCATGGAACACCGGTGTTTTGCCACGATAGCGAACTGGGCCACACCAAGCGCGAGTACCTCGAGCAGGCCGCGCCGGCCGATGTGGTCCGCAATATCTGGCAGCCCCGCTGGCTGAAGTGGGCCGCCACCATCACCGCCAAGGGCGGGATGAACCACGACGGCATCCCGACCGCCCGGTCGCTGACCGCCGAGATCGCCGCGGGGCTGCCCGGCGCGCCCACAGCTGTGCCCACCCCCGGGCACACCGGCGGGCACTGCTCCTTCATCGTGGACAGGGTTCTGGTCAGTGGCGACGCCCTGGTCACCGGACACCCGCTGCTGCGGGCCACCGGCCCGACCCTGCTGCCGGCCCTGTTCAACCACGACGAGGCGGGCTGCCTGTCCAGTTTGAAGACGCTGGCCGCGGTCGAGGCCGATGTGATGCTGCCCGGGCATGGTCCGGTATGGCGTGGATCCATCGCCGACGCTGCCGCTGCCGCGGCCGACCGGCACGCCTAGTGCTGCAAGATGCGGTACCCCAGTAGGAAGAACCCGGTCAGGCACAGGCCGCAGGCGAGCACGATCGTCGGCATCAGGACCATCTGATCGAGTTCGTCGGGGTCGAACACCTCGTCGTCGTACACCGAGCCAAACAGCACCCGGGCAAACTTGGTCCGGCGGAACGCGTGCATCCGCCGCCGTGATTCCGCCGAGTCCGCTCGCCGACCGATGAAGAGCCGCAAAGCCACCCCGGTCGCAAACACCACCGCAGCCGCTGCCAGCAGCAGCGATCCCACGATTACCTGGAGACTCGGCAAATACCCCCCTAGCGGTGACAACAGCTTCGGGGCCAGCCTAGCCGGACAGCTGCCTCTCGAAGGCGATCGGGAAGACCGCCCCCTCCCCCTCGGGCGGCAGCGGGGCGGTCAGCCGCGTGTAACCGGCCGAGTCGTAGAGCGCCTCGGCCTCCGGCTGCAGATGCCCGGTCGTCAGATAGATCCTGCGGTACCCGCGTGCCGCGATCTCGCCTTCGAGGTGCGCCAGCAGCACCCTGGCGTACCCCCGCTTCCGATACCGGCTGTCGGTCCAGATGCGTTTGAGTTCGGCGGTATCGGCGTCGAATCGGGTGAAGGCACCGCCGGTGACCGGCACGCCGGCGAGCACACCGATGTACATCCCGCCCGACGGCGGGGCGAACTCGTCGGCGGTTTTTCCCCGCAACCAGCCCATCATCAGCTCGGGGGTACCGCCGTAGCGGCCCGAGTACTCCACGGACAACTCCGCCAGCAACGGCTCGGCCAACGGATCGTCCAGGCCGACCGCAACGAATCGCACAGCGCTCACGCCCGAGCCTCCTACTTCCTGGCGAGGTAGTAGTAGTTCGCCGGGTCCTGTTCGATCTCGGCAACTTCCACGTCGACGAATCCGGCGTCGTTCAGCATCGACACGGCCAACTGCCTGCCCCACATCGTGCCCAGGCCGGCGCCTTCCAATCCGAGTGAGACCGACATGCAGTGCATCAGCGAAACGGTGTAGCGATAGGTGCTCATCGCTACGCCGATGTTGTCTTCCAGCCGGCTCGACGCCTTCACATCGGCCATGAGCAGGACGCCACCCGGCCGCAGCGCGCGATAGATGTTCTCCAGCACCCGGGCGGGCTGCGCCTGGTCATGGATGGCGTCGAATGCGGTGATGAGGTCGTAGGCTCCGGCCTGATCCAGGGCCGCCAGGTCGGCGGCGACGAATGAGGCGTTGGTCAATCCGCGTTGCGACGCGCGGGCGGACCCGGTGGCGGTCGCCTCCACCGAGAAGTCGATACCGGTGAAGCGACTGTCCGGATAGGCCTGCGCCATCAGACCGATGGCATACCCACTGCCACAACCGAAGTCGGCGACGTCGATACCGCCTTCCAAACGTCGGGGCAGGTCAGGGACCAGCGGCAGCACGGCACTGATCAATGCCGCGTCGAACACCTCGCCGCTGCGCTCGGCCATGATCGTGTGGAAGCGCGGATAGTGGTCGTAGCTCAGCCCGCCGCCGTCGCGGAAACAGCCGAGGATCTCCTGTTCGACCTCGCACATCAGCGGGACGTACTGGGCCAGGCGGGCCAGATTGTTCAGGCCGCCGGCCCGAGTCAGCACCTCGGCGCGGTGGGCGGGCAACCGGTACGTGCAGGACTCCGCGTCGTAGTCGACCACCCGGGCGGCGGAGACTCCGCCGAGCCATTCACGTACATAGCGCTCATCGAGACCGGCCGCCTCGGCGATCTGGGAGCTGGTTGCCGACGGCAGCTTCGCCATCGTGTCGAACAGCCCGGCCTGGTGGCCGAGACTCAGCAGAAGCGTCAGCCCTGAGCTGTCGATCGCCGAGGTGATCCGCTCGGAGAAATCGTCGACTGTCTCGGTAACTACCTGCTGATCGGTGGCGTTCGTCATCACGCCCGCCCAGAGTACGCCACCACCTCCACCCCCTTCCGCACCAAACTTGACACGTGTAAAGTTCGCCGCCATGGACAACATCAGGGGCAAGACCATCGCGATCACCGGCGCCGCCCGCGGCATCGGTTACGCCACCGCCAAGGCGCTGCTGGCCCACGGTGCCCGCGTCGTCATCGGCGACCGTGACGTCGCCCTTCAGGAGTCAGCCGTCGTCGACCTGAGCAAGCTCGGCCAGGTCTCGGGCTACCCGCTCGACGTCACCGACCGCGAATCATTCGCCACCTTCCTCGACAAGGCCCGCACCGACGGCGGCGGCCACATCGACGTACTGATCAACAACGCCGGCGTGATGCCCGTCGGACCGTTCCTGGAACAGAGCGAACAGTCGATCCGGTCCAACATCGAGGTCAACATGTACGGCGTGCTCACCGGCTGCCAGCTGGCGCTGCCGGACATGGTCAAGCGTCGCCGCGGCCATGTCATCAACATCGCCTCCCTGTCGGGCTTGATCCCGCTGCCGGGCCAGGTGGTCTACGTCGGCTCCAAGTACGCGGTGGTCGGGCTGTCCACCGCACTGGCCGACGAGATGGCCCCGCACGGAGTCAACGTGTCGGTGATCATGCCGCCGTTCACCAACACCGACCTGATCTCGGGCACCAAGTCCGGAGGGGCGATCAAGCCGGTCGAGCCCGAAGAAATCGCAGCAGCCATCGTCAAAACCTTGAACAAGCCCAAGACCCACGTGTCGGTCCCGCCGCCGCTGCGCTTCACCGCACAGGCCGCGCAGATGCTGCCGCCCAAGGGCCGTCGCTGGATGAACAAGAAGCTGGGCCTGGACAACGTGTTCCTGGAGTTCGACGCCGCCAAGCGCAAGAGCTACGAGGACCGGGCCCAGGCCGCCCAGGGTGTCATCGACTCCGACGGGAAGAGCTAGCCGAACTCCGGCAGCGGCTGACCGGCGCGATAGCCCTCGATGACGTCGAGGGCTCCGTCGATCAGTTCGTCATGGGTGAACTCGTAGCGCTCGACGCTTCCGACGAACACCACCCGCACGATCTCGCCGTCCTCGGCGGCATCCAGCCACAGTGAGGTCACCGGCAGGCCGTCCTCCACGTGGGCTCCGGACGGCTCGTAGAACCACACCGCGTAATCGTCGTTCGACTGTTCCTCGTCGAACTCCCAGCCGCGCTGGGTGATTCGCTCATCGAACTCGGCCAGGTCGGCGACGACGGCATCGGGGATGTCGGCCAGCTGATCGACGGACTCCGCCGAGATCCGATTCACGTTCCGGACGGCCTGCCGCTTGCGGCGGCGGGCCTTCTTGGCGTCAGATCCCCGGGACACGCGCTATCCCAGTGCCTGGTCCAGGTCGGCGATCAGGTCCTCGGTGCCTTCCAGGCCGACGGAGATGCGCACCACGCCGTCGCCGAGGCCGATGGCCGCGCGCCCCTCCGGACCCATGGCCCGGTGCGTCGTGGTCGCCGGGTGGGTGATCAGCGTCTTGGCGTCGCCGAGGTTGTTGGAGATGTCGATGACGCGCAGCTTGTCGAGCACCTCGAAGGCGCGGTCCTTCGCAGATCCATTCTTGCCGGCGGCAAGCTCGAAGGTGACCACCGTGCCACCGCCGCTCATCTGACGCTTGGCCAGGTCGTATTGCGGATGCGACTCCAGGAACGGGTACTTCACCCAGTTCACCCCGGCCTTGGCCTCCAGGAACTCGGCCACCGACTGCGCCGAACGGTTCGAGTAGTCCACCCGAACTGCAAGGGTCTCAAGGCCTTTGAGCAGCGTCCAGGCATTGAAGGCGCTGATCGCCGGGCCGGTGTGGCGCATGAGCTTCTGCACCGGGCCGTCGATGTACTCCTGGTCGCCCAGGATCGCCCCGCCCAGCACCCGGCCCTGGCCGTCGATGTGCTTGGTGCCGGAGTACACCACCACGTCCGCACCGAGCGGAATACCCTGCTGCAGCAATGGCGTAGCAAAGACGTTGTCCAGCACCACCTTTGCGCCGGCAGCATGCGCCAGCTCGGACACCGCGGCGATATCGACCAGGGACTGCATCGGGTTCGACGGCGTCTCGAAGAACACCGCCGTCGTGGGGACCGACAGTGCCTCCTCCCATTGCGAGAGATCGTCGCCGTCGACGAACACCGTCTCCACGCCCCAGCGCGGCAGGATCTCGTTACACACCACGAAGCACGACCCGAACAGGCTGCGGGCGGCCACCAGCCGGTCACCCGCGCCCAACAGCGCACCCAGCGCGGTGAACACCGCCGCCATTCCGGTGGCAGTGGCGAAGCACGCCGGCGCGCCCTCGATGAGGCGCAACCGCTCCTCGAACATCGAGATGGTCGGGTTGCCGTAGCGGGAGTAGACGAATCGGTCGATCTCGCCGGTGAAGGCCTTCTCCGCGGCGGCCGCGGACTCGTAGACGTAGCCCGAGGTCAGGTACATCGCCTCGGCGGTTTCCTCGAACTCCGAGCGCAGCAGACCGCCACGCACGCCGATGGTGGCCTGGCTGACGCCTTCGGGCAGCGCAGCCGGGATCCGGACAGATGGGATGTCAGTCATGCGGTTCTCAACTCTGTATCCAGGGCAGCCCGACGGCCTTCCAGCCGGTACCGCCACGGTGACGGTTCTCGTCAAGGTTGCCCTCGAATCCGTCGAGCACGTTGTAGGAGGGGCCGATACCGGCCGCGGTCGCGGCCTCGGCAGCACCGATCGAACGATTGCCCGAGCGACACAGGAACACCACCGGACGCTGGCCCGGCGTCACGCCCGCCGCGTTCAGGTCATCGACGAATCCATCGTTGTGGGTGCCGTCGTTCCGGTTCCACTCCACGTACACCACGTCACGCTCAAGGGTGGACAGGTCCGGCACACCGACAAATCGCCATTCGGCGTCGGTCCGACAGTCCACCAGCACGGCCTCGGAGTTCTCACTCAGAAGCTTCCAGGCCTCCTCGGGCGTGATGTCTCCCGCATAGCTCACGGGCGTGAGTCTCCCATACTCGAGCAGACCCGCCATTGGCCGTCCTCACGCACGAACGTCGTCTCGGTGTTCACCTTGGCATCAGGGGTGTTGTCGAAGTGATAGACCACGGTGGCCGTCGCCCGATCCCCGTCGACCTTCACCTCCGTCACGTCGTCCACATACCGGGCACCCCGCTTGGCCACCGAATCACGCTGGCGGGCAATGAAATCCGACTCGACACCGCGTAGGGCGGCGCAGGTGTAACCGGAGAACTCACCGAAGTTCTCCCGCTGCAGCGCATCGTTCTGGCCCACCGCGGCAAGAGCGACCTGCTGCTCGTCGCTACGACCGTCGGAGCCGAATACGTTGAGCAGAACCACAACGATCACCACGAGCACAATGACGGCCAACGCGCCCAAGAACGGCACCATCGTGGGCCGATCCGGTGTTTCGTCCTGCTCAGCCATCCCGGCCTACCACAGCTTGCGCAACGCGGTGCCGACGCGACGGGCCCGGTCACGGGCGATGATCACGTCGGGAGCCGTGGCCAACGCCACCCCGAGGCGGCGCGGAGCGTCGGATTCGCCCGGACGACCGAACAACCGCACATCGCTCTCCGACGTGGCCAGCGCGTCGGCCAACACCGCACCGATGTCGGCTGACGGTTCGCCGGCGTCGGCCCCGCCGTAGGTGACCTCGACGGCCGCCGGCGAGATCATGATGGTGTCCACGGCCAGCCCCAGGATCGCCCTGGCATGCATCTCGAACTCCGACAGCCGCTGGGACCGCAGGGTCACCAGCCCGCTGTCGTGGGGACGGATGCGCACGTCCGAGAAGTACACGTCGTCGCCCTGAACCAGCAGCTCAACGCCGAATACCCCGCGGCCGCCCAGCGAGTTCACGATCCGAGCGGAGATCGACTTCGCCGCATCCAGCGCGGCCGGCGACAACGGCTGCGGCTGCCAGGCCTCCAACACGTCGGTACCGACCTGGCGGTGCCCGATCGGCTCACAGAACTGCACACCGGGACCGGAGGGTCCGGTGGTACGCACCGTCAGCATCGTGATCTCGTACTCGACCTCGACGACAGACTCGGCCAGCACCCGGTTGTGGACGATGTGGCCTGCGGTGGTCGCGCGCTGCCAGGCCGGTTCGACGTCATCGGGGCGAAGCAGCACCGACTCGCCGTCACGCTGGGCGCCCACCACCGGCTTGACCACCAACGGGAAGCCGGCATGCTCGGCCACCGCGGACAGCTCCTCGGCCGACCCGGCGAACCAGAACGGCACCGTGGGAAGGCCCAGCTCATCTGATGCCAGCCGGCGCAGCCCCTCGCGGTCCTGGGAGAGCCGGATGCTGCGCGGGGCCGGCAAAACCTCGATGTCGCCGCGCTCGGCGACCGCGATCAACGCGTCGGCGGCGATGACACCGGACTCGGCCACCACATAGCGCGGCTTCTCCCGCTCGATCAGCGCGGCGAGTTCCTCGGCGTCGTTCATCTTGACAACCGCCGAACGGTCCGCGACACCGTGCGCGGGCGCGTAATACCGGTCGACGGCCACCACCACGCCGCCCAGCCGCTGGAACGCCAGTGCCAGCTCCCGGCTCAGCTCACCGGACCCCAGCAGCAGCACGGTCGCCGCAGGTTCGGTGGGTTTGACGGCCTCCGTCGGCTGGTCTGGTCCGTCGTCGGTGGCCTCGGCCGGGGCATCTTCGGCGCCGTCGACCTGGTCGTCGGTCAGGGCAGGTGTATCCCCGGCGGGCTGCACGTCTTCTATCGATTCACTCATCGCACGCACCAGCCTGCCAGATGGTCACCCGACTCGATGGTCGATATAGCACCAACGCCAGCTCTCGCCGGGTTCCGCCGAACGCATGACCGGATGCCCCGACTGCTGAAAATGCTTGGTGGCATGCTGATGCGGGCTCGAGTCACAGCAACCGACGTGGCCGCACGCCAGACACATCCGCAGATGCGCCCAGTTGTCCTCGCCGAGCTCTTCGCAGTCCTGGCACTGTCCGGGCGTCAACGGCTGTGGCTCGTCAACCGCCGCGTCGAGATGTTCACAGGTGCGAGACGCCGGAGCCTGCTCGCGCCGGCGTGATCTCCTCAACATGTTGACCAAGGATAAGCAAGCACACGCAAAGGAGGGCTGACAACGTGGGTGCCTCACTGCTGGCGGCACTGGTCGCCGCGATCCTGCTCGCCGCCGTCGCCCGCCGCTACGACGTCTCGGCACCGCTGGCGCTGGTGGTGGCCGGGCTGGCCGGCAGCGCGCTTCCCGGCCTACACGACGTACACCTGGACCCCGACCTGGTGCTGTTCGTGATCCTTCCGCCGCTGCTGTGGTCGGCGGGCCTGGAGAGCAGCTACGTGGCGTTGCGGCGCAACATCCGCCCCATCGGGTTCTTGGCTGTCGGCCTCCCGCTGGCCACGACGTTCGTCGTCGGCATCGTCGCCTTCAACATCGTGCCCGAACTCACCATCGCCGCAGCCCTGACCCTGGGCGCGATCGTGGCCCCGCCCGACGCGGTATCGGCCACGGCCGTCGGCCGCCGCCTCGGCCTCCCCCGGCGCACCATGACACTGCTGGGCGGGGAGAGCCTGTTCAACGACGCCACCGCGCTGACGGCCTACAAAGTGGCCCTCGGCGCCGCCATCGGCACCGCGGCCACCTGGAAGAGCGGGCTGAGCACCTTCGCCCTGGCCGCGGTCGGCGGCGTGGTGGTGGGCTGGGTGATCGGCATGGTGGTGCACTTCATCCGCACCCGGCTCGACGATCCACTGGTCGAGAGCGCGATCGGCCTGGTCGCGCCGTTCTTCACCTATCTGCTGGCCGAGGAGATCCACGGCTCGGGCGTGATCGCCGTGGTGCTGGCCGCCCTGTTGCTCGGCCAGCGTGAGTCCCAGGCGGGCTATGCCACCCGGCTTCAGGACAAGGCGGTGTGGAAGGCGCTGCAGCTGATCCTGGAATCATTCGCGTTCCTGCTGATCGGCCTGCAGCTGCCGAAGGTGATCAGTGACCTGGCCGGAATCTCGGCGGCCACGCTGGCGATCTCGTCGGCCGGCGTGCTCATCACGGTGATCGGGGTGCGGATGGTGTGGGTGTACGCGACCACCTATCTGCCCCGCCTGCTGTCCAAACGGATCCGCAACCACGAACCCGAACCGCCGCGAGCCCAGGTGTTCGTCGTGGCCTGGGCGGGTATGCGTGGCGTCGTGTCCCTGGCCGCGGCGTTCGGTGTCCCAGCCACCACGCTGTCCGGCGAGCCGTTCCCGGGCCGCCCGCAATTGGTGTTCCTGACCTTTGTCGTCGTAGTCGGAACACTCTTGCTGCACGGGCTGACCCTGCCTTGGTTCATCCGAGTGCTGGGAGCGCACAGCGACGAGGCCCACAGCGACGCGATCGCCACCGCGGCCGCCCAGGACAAGGCGGCCCGGGCCGCCGCCGAGCGACTCGATGAGTTGCTGGCCGAGCAATCGGCCACCACCGACGTGCCCCAGCGCGCCGCCGATGTGTTACGGGCCTGGAATACCCGGCGGCGCAACGCCGCCTGGGAGCGGCTGGGCCGCGGCGAGGACGACATCGGCGAGAGTCCCACATCGGCGTTCCGTCGACTACGCCTGGAAATGCTTGCCGCCGAACGAGACACGTTCATCGCCGAACGCGATGCCGGTCACATCGACGACGAAGTGCTGCGTACTGTGCTGCATGGGCTCGATCTGGAAGAGGCGACACTGAATCGTGATTAGGCGTTTGACGTGGCTGGCTGTGCTGGTCGTGGTGGTCTCCGGCGGGCTTTTGGGTCTGCTCAGCGGAAGCGACGCCGCCTCACAATCTCCCGTCGCCGTGCCGGCCGACGCCGAATCGGCGCGAGCCGACGCCTTGCGGAGCGAATTCCCCGGCGGGGATCAGGTGCCGGCGATCCTGGTGGTGACCCGCACCGACGGCGGTGAGCTCACCATGGCCGACGTCGACGCCACCGCCGCCGCCCGCAACCGCATGACCGATGTGCCCGGACCGCCGTTGATGGTCTCCGACGACGGCAAGGCCGCAGTGGTCACCGTGCCGCTGAAGGCCGGCCTTTCGGGTTTCGGACTCAACGACGCCGTGAAGGATCTGCGCGCCACCGCCACCAAGGGATTGCCTGCCGAGTTGCGAGCCGAGATCACCGGTGGCCCCGCGTTCGGCGCCGACATCGCCAATTCGTTTGCCGGAGCGAACATCACACTGCTCGCGGTGACCGCGACGGTGGTGGCCCTGCTGCTCATCGTCACCTATCGCTCGCCGGTGCTGTGGCTGGTGCCGCTGCTGGTGATCGCCTTCGCCGACCGGGTCGGCTCCGTCGTCGGGACCGCGGTGGCCTCAGGGTTCGGCCTGAGCCCGGACGGTTCGACATCAGGCATCACGAGCGTGCTGGTGTTCGGTGCGGGCACCAACTACGCGCTGCTGTTGATCTCGAGGTACCGCGAGGAACTGGGCCGCACCGAGCAGCACCGCGAAGCCCTCGTGCTCGCGGTACGTGCCGCCGCGCCGGCGATCGTGGCGAGTAACGCCACGGTGGTCCTGGCCCTGCTGACGCTGCTGCTCGCCTCCGCACCCAGCAACCGCAGCCTCGGGGTTCAGGCCGCGTCCGGCCTGGTGATCGCCGCGATCTTCGTGCTGGTGCTGTTGCCGCCGCTGCTCGCACTGTGCGGCAAGCGACTGTTCTGGCCCTTCATCCCCAAGGTCGGTGCCACGCCGCTGACCGAAAGCGGTGTCTGGCACCGGATCGCGGACTCCGTGGCGCGCAAGCCCGTCCGCGTCGCGGTGGCCGCACTGGCCGGCCTGGCCGTGTTGTGCACCGCGCTGCTGGCCACGCCGATCGGGCTGACCCAGACCGAGCAGTTCCGGGTGCAGGCCGAATCCGTCAGCGGTTATCGAACCTTGGCCGCGCATTTCCCGAGTGGTCTGACCGACCCCACCCGCGTCATCGCCTCCACCACCAAAGCCGGTGCGGTGCAGCGGGCGATCACCGACACCCCCGGCGTGGTCTCCGCCGTTGCGGCGGGTCAGTCACCGACCGGTCTGACCCAGTGGTCGGTGGTGCTCAAAGCCGAACCTGCCTCCGATGAGGCTTTCGAAACCGTTGACGCCCTGCGTGAGTCGGTCCGCTCAGCGGATGCCACCGCGGTCGTGGGCGGGTCCGACGCCCAGGCCAGGGATGCCGCCACGGCAGCCCAGCGCGATCGGCTCGTGGTGATCCCGGCGATCCTGACAGTCGTGCTGGCGGTGCTCTACCTGCTGCTGCGCTCGGCGCTCGCACCGCTTGTGCTCGTCGGCGTCACCGTGCTCAGTGCGCTGGCCGCCCTCGGCTTGGGCGGCTGGGCCAGTGTGCACATCTTCGGCTTTCCGGCACTGGACAACAGCACCCCGCTGTTCGCATTCCTGTTCCTGGTCGCCCTCGGCGTGGACTACACGATCTTCCTGGTGACACGGGCCCGCGAGGAGACCCCGGAGTACGGCACGCGGCAAGGCATCGTGCGCGCGGTGTCGGCCACCGGCGCGGTGATCACCAGTGCAGGCATCGTGCTGGCGGCGGTGTTCTGTGTGCTGGGTGTGCTGCCGCTGATCGTGCTGACCCAGCTCGGGATCATCGTCGGGCTGGGCATCCTGCTGGACACGTTCGTCGTGCGCACGGTGATCATCCCGGCGCTGTTCACGTTGATCGGCCCGCGGATCTGGCGGCCCGGCTTGCGGGCGGACCCCTAGCGATCACGCGCGTACCGTCGAGGAATGACCGAGGCACCAGCACTGCCCCCGCTGCACATGCGGCGCAACGCCTTCGACCCGACTCCAGATCTGCATGAGATCCGCGAGACCGACGGCGTTCGTCAGGTCATCAGCGCGCTCGGCAACCCCGTGTACCTGATCACCCGCCACGAGGACGTCAAGGCCGTGCTGGGCGACCACGAGCGGTTCTCCAACAGCCGGCCACCTGGTTTCACCCTGCCCGGGGCGCCCGCGATGTCCGAGGAGGAGCTGGCCAGCGCCCGGGCCGGAAACCTGCTGGGGCTCGACCCGCCCGAGCACCAGCGGCTACGCCGCATGCTCACCGCGGAATTCACCATCCGCCGGATGAAACGGCTCGAACCGCGCATCGTCGAGATCGTCGATGCCCGACTCGATGCGATGGCCGCGGCCGGACCGCCATCAGACCTGGTGGCCGATTTTGCACTCCCCATCCCGTCACTCGTGATCTGCGAATTGCTCGGGGTGCCCTACGAGGACCGTGACGACTTCCAGCACCGCTCGACACTCCAACTCGACCTGTCCCTGCCCATCGCCGAACGTCTTGCGCTGCAACGGCAGAGCCGTGACTACATGCGTGGCCTGGTCGGACGGGCACGCCAGGACCCTGGTGAGGACATCCTCGGAATGTTGATCCGCGATCACGGCACCGAATTGAGCGATGACGAACTCGTCGGCATCGCCGGTCTGCTGCTGCTTGCCGGTCACGAGACCACGTCGAACATGCTGGGCCTCGGCGTCCTGGCCCTGCTCCGCCACCCCGACCAGTTGGCCGCGGTACGCGACGACCCGGACGCCGTCGGCCCCGCCGTCGAGGAACTCCTGCGCTGGCTGTCCATCGTGCAGAACGCGATCCCACGCTTCACCACCACCGACGTCGAGGTGGCCGGGGTGCGGATTCCCGCGGGCCAGTTGGTCTTTGCTTCCCTGCCCGCCGGCAACCGCGACCCCAACTTCATCGACAGCCCCGACGCGCTCGACATCCGCCGTGGCGCACCCGGACACCTGGCCTTCGGCCACGGCGTGCACCACTGTCTCGGCGCTCCGCTGGCCCGCATGGAAATGCGGATCGCCTTCCCGGCCCTGCTGCAGCGCTTCCCGGACCTGGCGCTGGCCGAACCATTCGAGGCGGTGCAATACCGGTCTTTTCACTTCATCTACGGGCTCAAATCGTTGGCGGTAACGTGGTGAATGCCATGAAAGTAGAAGCAGATCAGGACGCCTGCATCGCATCGGGCAACTGCGTGATGATCTCCGACGTCGTCTTCGACCAGGACGACGACGGTGTGGTCGAAGTCCTTGTCGACGAGGTACCCGACGATCAGATCGATCAAGCCCGCCAGGCCGTCAAACTGTGCCCCGCCTCAGCATTGAAGCTCACCGGGGAGTGAACGTAGGGCAGCTCAGAAGGGTGGTGGTGGTCCGTATTCTTCGGCGAGCCAGGCCAGGTAGTCGTTTTGGGTTTGGAGGTCGTTGTTGAGTTCGGCGCGTAGCCGTCGTTCTTCGGCGATGCGGTCGCGTTGGTCTTGTTCGCGGGTTTGATACCTCTTGGGCATCTTGGCCCCGCGCCCCG
>NZ_VCMY01000021.1:0-97183 GCF_005924235.1 Mycobacterium sp. DBP42 | reverse complement strand
GCACCGCGGCGGCCTTCTCCTCCGGGCTGTAACGACGCGCCGTGGGCTTCCCGGCACACTGTTCCTTCGGCATACCTGCATCCTCGTTTCCAAGGTCAGGAGCCTCCGGGATTTCCAGGGCGATTCACCCACTGCGCATGACCCGCGGCTCCGTCGAATCCCTCACCTACGACCCGGAGGGCACACTACAAACTAGTTAGCCGGCGCTGGTATGCCCATACCATCATCGGGGCGGTATCACCATCACCGGACCCACCTTCGCCGAGAACTACGGACACTGGCTGCAAGCCGCTTGACGCCAATTGGAGCATCAAGTTGCCGACGTGAATCAGGCCCTAGCGAGCGAAGGCGGCTTCACCGCATCCGGATCGGGGTTGGCGATCGGCAGGCCCATGAACCGGCGGGCGTTGTCGCCCATGAAATCGTAGGTGCGGCGAATGTCCATGCCCTCGGCGTACTTCCAGAAGCCTTTCGGTTCGGCCAGTCCCTCGGGGTGCGGGAAGTCAGAGCCGAACAGCACCTTGTCCCACCCGACGGTCTCGACGACGTCGGACACGCAGCCCTCCCAGAACGGGCTGACCCAGATATTGCGACGGAACACGTCGTGCGGATGCTCGGGGAAGTTCTGGGGCATCTTCTTGTACAAGTCGGCGAAATCGTGGAACAGCGGGAGGATCCAGCTGCTGCCGTTCTCGACGCTGGCGATGCGCAACTTCGGGAACCGGGTCAGCGTGCCGTGGCAGATCAGAGCCGTCAGCATGTCGGCGATCTCGCGGTGTCCCAGCACCATCCAACGGAAAGCACTCTGCGCCATGAAGTTCTGGGTGTACGGCGGTTCCCACTTGTTGACGTACTCATCGAGCGGCGGATAGCTGGCGTGCAACACGATGGGCAGGCCGGCGGCCTCGACGTCGCGCCAGAACGGGTCGAACTCCGGCAGGGCGGGGGAGCGCCAGCCGTGCAGACCGTTGACCGGGCCCGGTTTGATCAGTGCGACCTTGGCCCCGTGATCGAGGATCCATTCCAATTCGCGCTGCGCCGCATCGACTTCGGACAGATTGATGATCGGCGTCGAGAACACCCGGTCGACGTGGTTGAAGCTCCAGTGCTCGAGGATCCACTCGTTGAGCGCGTGGACGATCGCCAGGGTCAGCTGAGGGTCGTCGGCGCTGGAGTGCTCGACGAGGCTGCCCAGCGTGGGATAGTTCAGGGCCTCGACCACACCCTGGCGGTCCAATTCCTTGACCCGGTCTTCCGGGTTGCGGGTGGCCGCCGGCGCGTCGATGGCCTTGCCCTGCATCTCGCGCAGCGTCAAACCTTCGGTGTTCTCGCCGGCGAAGAACTTCTCGTGCGCACCGGGAGCCGCCACCCGCTCGAAGGTCGGATTGGGGATGAAGTCGGTGACCATGTTGTTGATCACGATCCGGGTCTGACGGCCGAACTGCGCGTACTGCACGGCGCGGCTGTACTTCTCCGGCAGGAACTTCGTAAGTGCATCCCCGGTCTCATACATGTGCTGGTCAGCATCGAAAATCGGCGCTTCCCTGAACTGTTCAGTCATGTTGGTGGTCTCCCTATCCGGCGAGCAGACGCAGACTCATATGTTTCCGTCGGCGAAAGTGCGCTTCTGTGTCTGCTCGCGAAATGAAAGTCAGAGTGTCAGGACGGTGGCGCCGGCGGTGCCGGGGGCGCCGTAGAGTTGTGCGAAACCGACGCGCGGGTTGCCGGGCACCTGCCGGTCGCCGGCCTGGCCGCGGAGTTGGCGCACCAACTCGTGGATCTGGCGCAGCCCGGAGGCGCCGATGGGCTCGCCGTTGGCGATGAGGCCGCCATCGGTGTTGATGGGCAGTGAGCCGCCGATCTCGGTGGCGCCGTCGGCCAGCAGCTTCTCCTGGTCGCCGTCGGCGCAAAATCCGCATTCGGCCATGTGGATGATCTCGGCTCCGGCGTCGGTGTCCTGCAGCTGCACGACGTCGACGTCTTCAGGCGCTAAGCCGGCCTTCTCGAACGCGGCGCGGGCGGCGTACACCGTCGGCGCAACATCTTCTTCCACCGGCGCACAGGTGGTGTTGACCTCGTAGGCGCCGTACCGCCGCGTACGGACTTCGACGGCCTTCAGATACACCGGTTTGTCCGTGTACCGATGGGCGATGTCGGCACGGCACATCACGAGCGCGGCCGCACCTTCGTCGGGCGCGCAGAACATGTACTGGGTCAACGGGTAGTTGAGCATCGTCGAGTTGAGGATGTCGTCCTCGCTGATCGGCTTGCGCCGGAACGCGTTCGGGTTCAGAGCTCCGTTGCGGAAGTTCTTGTTGGCCACCTTGGCCAAGGTACGTTGCGAGATGTTGTGCTCGTGCAAGTAGCGGTTGGCCTTCATGCCGAAGAACTGGGTGGTGAGGTACTGGCCGTTCTCGGCGTACCAGCTCGGCATCCCGACAAGTGACGGGTCCTCGGTGAACGCGCCGCGGGGGTGCTTGTCGAGGCCGACGGCGATGCCGATGTCGTAGTCGCCGAGCCGGATGCCGTCCGCGCAGGCCTTGGTGGCACTGGCCGCGGTGGCGCAGGCGTTGAACACGTTGGTGAACGGGATGCCGGTCAGCCCGACCATCCCGACGATCGCGTCGGGGTTGGCCACCGTCCAGCTGCCTCCGGTCGCGGCGCCGATGTCCTTCCAGTCGACTCCGGCGTCGGCAACTGCGGCGAAGATGGCGTCTACACCCATCGCCATCGCGGACTTGCCCTCGAAGCGGCCGAACGGGTGGATACCGACACCGATGATGGCTACATCGTTCATGAGGCTCCTGTCGTGGGCGCGAAGGCGAAGGTGACAACCTCGTTGCCGTCTTCGTCGGTGGTGAACGGGATCATGGTGAGTTCGACGTCCATGCCGAATTGCAGTTTCGTCGGGTCGTTTTCGGTGAGTCGGCCTTCGACGCGGATGACGGGGCCGGTGTCGTCGGTAAGTTCGACGAGTCCGACGCCGAAGGGCACGAAGTTCTTTCCGGTGGGGCCTTTGTAGGGTGCGCCGGGTGGGAAGCCCTGGGTGGTCCAGGCGATGACGGTGCCGCGCCGGGGAAGGCGTGTTTCGGAGGTGTTGCCGCCGGAGCACTTGGGGCAGCGGGCCTGTGCTGGGAAGGTGGTGGCCGTGCAGTCGGTGCAGCGGCTGCCGATCAGCTGGGGTTCGGCGTCAGGCCAGGTCGAGATCTCCGGCGCGAGGGCCTTCTGCATGCGTCCGATTCCTCCGTGTTCGGCCAAAAATGTCTAGCAACTGTAACTCTTACAGTAACGTAGTCCAAGTGATCGAGCGCGAGGCTGAGTCCAAGGTGACGTTCTGCCGGATCTGCGAGCCGCTGTGCGGCATGATCGCCACTGTCGAGGACGGCAAGCTCACCGCGCTGCGTCCGGACAAAGACCACCCGCTCTCGGCCGGCTTCGCCTGCCAGAAGGGCATCGCGTTCACCGAGGTGGTCAACGACCCCGATCGTGTGACGACGCCACTGAAGCGCGTGGGGGACGGATTCGAACCCGTCGGCTGGGATGTGGCGCTCGACGACATCGCGGCCAGGCTCACCGAGATTCACCGGCGCCACGGATCGGGCGCGTTCGCGTGGTACATGGGCAACCCCGCGGCCTTCAGTTATTCACACCTGTTCGCAGCGATGGCCTTCGCCAAGGGCGTCGGCGGCGACAGCCATTTCTTCAGCTCGTCGACCCAGGACACCAGTAGCCGGCTGCTGGCCAACCAGTTCCTGTACGGCGCCCCGTTTCCGGTGCCGATTCCGGACCTGACACGTACCGATCTCCTGGTCATGTTCGGTGCGAATCCGGTGGTGTCGCACGGGAGTTTCCTCACCGCACCGCGGATCAAAGACCGCATGCACGACATCGTGAAGCGGGGCGGGCGGGTCATCGTCGTCGATCCACGACGCAGTGAGACAGCTGCCCAGTTCGAATGGCTGGGCATCACCCCGGATGCCGATGCATTCCTGCTGTTGTCGATCCTGCAGGTGCTGTTCGCCGAGGGGCTCGTCAGTGCGCGGGCCCGGATGCAGGCCGAGGGCCTGGACTGGCTGGAAGCGCAATCCGCGCGCTTCAGTCCTGAGGCCACGCAACGACACACCGGCATCGAGCCGGAAACGGTGCGCGCATTGGCCCGTGATCTCGCCGGCACCGAGAGGGCGGCGGTCTACGGTCGGCTGGGCACCTGCGTGGGGCGCAACGGCACGTTGACGACCTACCTGCTCGACGCCGTCAATCTCGTCGCGGGCAACCTGGACACCCCGGGCGGCAGTGTGTTCAGCACCCTGGGTATCCCCGGTCAGAAGTGGGGATCGATGGCGATGGGCGCCTCGCTGCGCCGCAGCTACCGGAACAAGCGAACCCGGGTCGGTGGGTTCCGTTCGGTGATCGGGGCCGAACCCGCGGCATTCATGGCCAAGGAGATCACGACGCCCGGTCAGAGGCAGGTCAAGGCGATGTTCATCGGTGCGGGCAATCCGGTGTTGTCGGTGCCCAACGGCTTGGAAATGGAACAAGCACTCGAATCCTTGGACCTGTCAGTCGGTCTGGATCTCTACGTCAACGAGACCACCGCACACTGCGACTACGTGTTACCCGTGACGACGATGTACGAGCGGGACGACTTCGCCGTCACGTTCCAGATGTTCCAGGCCACTCCGTTCCGTCAGGCCACCGACGCGGTGGTGGCACCGCGCGGCCAGGCTCGCACCGAATGGGACATCGTCGTGGACCTGATCAGCCGAATGAAGGTGCGCACACCGGTTTTCGCGGCCCTTCGGCTGGCGGCCAAACGAGCCGCGCGACGCGGCAACCGGCTCAGCCCGCGGCCGATGATCGACATGATGATCCGGATAGCCGACGGCGGTGACCGCTTCGGGCTGCGCCGGGGCGGGCTGACGTTCCGCCGCCTCGCCGAACAGCATCCGCACGGTGTGGTGGTGTCACCGAACATCCGGACCGGGGTGCTGGGGGAGGTCGTGGTGTATCCGAAGGGTCGGATACGGCTTGCGCACGACGACATCGCTTCCGAGATCGCCGCTCTGTCGCGACGAGCCAAGCCCGACGACTACCCACTGCGGATGATCGGCATGCGGGAACCTCGTTCCGAGAACTCTTGGTTGCACAATTCACCGTTGCTCATGCGTGGCAAGAGAATTCACCGCGCACTCATGCACACCGAGGATGCTGCGGCGCGGCACTTGGCAGATGGTGACGCGGTGCGCGTCCGGTCGCCGTACGGCCAGATCGACATCGCGCTGTCGCTCACCGACGACATCGTCCGAGGCGCGGTGGCGATACCGCACGGGTGGGGGCACAAGGGGAGTGGGAGCTGGCGGATCGCCAATCAGGCGGGCGGGGCCAACGTCAACCAGTTGATGTCGAGTGAGCCGGCCGACGTCGAGGCGCTGGCCGGCATGTCCTGGCTGACCGGTGTTCCCGTACAGGTCGAGCACGCCTGACCTTCCCGCGAAACGGCATTCCGGCAAGCCCGTTCTCGAGCTTTCTCTGCTGGAATGCGGTTTCGACGACTGGGTGCATTACTGTAAGTGTTACAGTTGTCGATGTGAGCGAAGTCGTGGATGAGGCCGTCACCAGTGTGGACGTCGGTCGGCGGGCCGCCGGCCGAGCCGAGAAGCGCATGCTCATCGACGGCGAATTGGTGCCCGCGGCCTCCGGTGCCGAATTCGACAACCTGAGTCCGGCCACCGGTCTGGTCCTCGGGACCACCGCGGCGGCCGACGCGCAGGACATGGATGCCGCGATCGGCGCGGCCCGACGCGCGTTCGATGAATCCGACTGGAGCACCAACCGGGGATTGCGGCAGCAAGTGCTGGCCCAGTTGCAGCAGGCGATCGAGGCCGAAAAAGAGGACCTGCGTGAGGAATTGATCGCCGAGGTGGGTTGCCCGGCGATGACGACGGAGAATGCCCAGCTCGACTGGCCGTTGGCCGATGCGTTGCGGTACCCGGCCACGCTGATCGACGAATTCGAATGGGAACGCACGCTCGACGGTGGCGGTCTGTTCGGTGAGCGCAACGCCCGCACGGTGGTCAAAGAGCCCGTCGGGGTGGTCGCCGCGATCACCCCGTCGAACTTCCCGATCGAGGTGATCCTCAACAAGCTCGGACCGGCGCTGGCCGCCGGCAACACCGTGGTGCTCAAACCCGATCCGAACACGCCGTGGAACGCCACCCGGCTGGGCCGGCTGATCGCCGAACGCACCGACATGCCGCCCGGCGTCGTCAACGTGGTGCCCACTCCCTCCAACGAGGTGGCCGGGCAACTGGGCACCGACCCACGCGTCGACATGGTGTCGTTCACGGGTTCGACGGCCGTCGGCAGGCATCTGATGCGGGCGGGCGCCGACACCATGAAGCGCACCTTCCTCGAACTCGGCGGCAAGTCGGCGATGATCGTTCTCAACGACGCGAAGCCCGGTCACATCATCCCCGGCGCGATCGGCGCGTGCGTGCACGCCGGACAGGCCTGTGCGGCCAACACCCGGATGCTGGTGCACCGCAGCCTGTTCGACGAGGCGGTTGCCAACGTCACGATGGCGTTCGGCGCGGTCCCGGTGGGTGATCCCGCATTGTCGACCACCCTGGTCGGGCCATTGATCAGCGCGGCGCAGAAGCAACGCGTGCTCGACGCCATCGACGGCGCCCGCCGCGACGGCGCCGACATCGTGGTCGGCGGCGGGGTGCCCGAGGGGCTGCCCGCGCATCTGGTCGACGGGCACTTCGTCGCGCCGACGGTCATCGTCGGAGCCGACCCGCGCTCGTCGATCGCCCAGGACGAGGTGTTCGGGCCGGTGTTGGTGATGCTGCCGTTCGATGACGACGACGAGGCGGTGCGGATCGCCAACGACAGCGCATTCGGCCTGGCCGGGGCGGTAATGTCGGCATCATCGGAGCGGGCGATGGCGATCGCGCGGCGCATCCGCACCGGAGCGATCGGGGTCAACGGCGGTATGTACTACGGCGCCGACGCCCCGTTCGGTGGCTACAAGAACAGCGGCGTCGGAAGGCAGTGCGGGATCGAGGGTTTCGCGCAGTACACCGAGACCAAGACCATCGGGTGGCGCCTGCCGCGGCAGTAGCTTTCCCTGCTCGGCGGGGGGAAGTTACCCCTGTGCAGCGGTGCGGCTCAACGCCTCGGCGCGATCGAGGATGCTGTCGAGGATGTGGTCGAAGTTTCCGTCGTCGGCCATTCCGATGCGATACCCGCGCCCGGGAATCGAGGCGATCAGAGGCATCGCCTCGGCGTCGATCACCTGTTCCCAGTATTCGCGGGGGAACTGTCCTTCGGCGGTGCGGCTCTGCAAGCGTTGCAGCACAGCGGAACTGCGCACGAGGACCGAGATCGCAGCATAGATGTCGAACGCCTGCTTGGCGGTGAGCCCGGCGGCCACCAGCGCAGCGACCGGCTGCTCGATCTTCTCCAGTGCCGTGCGGGACGCCGGCACGCCCCGGGTACCGCGGATCAGGATGAGATCGCACATGATCGGATTCGAGTTGAACATCTCGCGCATCCGATGGGCGTGGGCCCGCAGGGATTCGCGCCAGCTGCCGGCGTCGATGGACAGCACGCTGAGGTCGTAGTCGAGCAGGACGCGTTCGGTCATCGCGTCGAGCAGCTGATCCTTGCGCCGGAAGTACCAGTAGATACTGGTGACGCCGACATCGAGATGGCGGGCCAGCTGGGGCATGCTCAGGTTGTCGATCGACACCTCGTCGGCGATCTCGAATGCACCGCGCAGGATCTCGTCGACGCTGATCGACCCGCGTTCGCGGCGCCGGCGACCGTTGGTGTGCGCGGGACTGGCCATGGCTTCGTCCTTCAGCGGATCGGGTCGAATGTGACGGGAATGGCGGTGGGGGAGCGGAACGGCTGACCGAAGATGTGTGGGTCGTCGTCGGTGACGAGTTCGATGTTGTGTACCCGGCCGAGCAGGCTCTCCATGGCCACCCGGGTTTCCATCCGCGCCAGGTGCAGTCCCATGCAGGTGTGTTCGCCGGCGGCGAAGGTGATGTGCGGCACCCGTTTCCGGAATATGTCGAACTCCTCGGCCCGTTCCCAGCGGCTCTCGTCGCGGTTGGCCGATCCCATGCAGACGTCGATCACCGCGCCGGCCGGCAGCGCGACACCGTCGAGTTCCGTGTCCTGGGTGGCTGAGCGTTGCACGGTGGTGAGCGGGGTTTCGAAACGCAACCCCTCTTCGATCGCCTGACCGATCAGTTCATGGTCGGCCTGCACCGCGGCGAACTGCTCGGGATGGGTGAGCAGCAGGTACAGCAGATTGCCCGACGAACGATAGGTGGTCTCCAGTCCGGCGGGCAGGAGCAGTCGCAGGAACGAGTAGATGGCCTCGTCGGTCAGCTTCTCGCCGTCGATCTCCGCGGTGACCAGGTCGCCGATGATGTCGTCGGTGGGCTGGGAGCGGCGCAGGTCGATCTGCGTGAGGAAGTAGTCCTTGAGGGCCGCGGACGCTTCGAAAGCGCGCTTGTACTTGACCGTGTAGCTGATCAGTTCGACCGCGCGCTGCCGGAACCACGGCAGGTCTTTCTCGGGCAGGCCGAGCAATTCGGAGATCACCCTGGTGGGGAACTCGAAAGTGAAGTCGCGTACCAGATCGGCGGTGCCCGCTTCGATGAACTCGTCGACCAGGGCCTCACAGATGGGGCGGACGATCTCGGGTTCCCAGCGCTGCAGCGAGCGTGATTTGAAGGCGGCTGAGACCAGGTTGCGGTGGTCGCGGTGGGTCTTGCCCTCCATCGCCAAGATGGATGGACCGATGAACAGGCCGATCGTGTTGTCGTAGATCTTCGAGTTGAACGACTTGCCGTCCCTGAACACCGTGTTGACCGCGTCGAAGGAGACCGCCGCGAATTGGTGTTTGGGCAGAAGCGATTCCGGTGTCTTGGACCAGTCCATCACCGAGCCACGGAATACCCCGTGCTGGGCGCGGTGTCGCGCGAATATCGGGTACGGATCGCGCAGCAGGGAGGCGGTGTCGACGGCAGACTCGTCGACGGCCAATCCCTGAACGTCACTCTCCACAGTTCACCCCACCATTCGGAACGCACCCACCTGCTGATGCATATTACTGTAAATCTTACAGTAGTGGAATCGGCGGGATTCAGAGCGAGATCGGGGCTCCATTGCTCATCGACGCGATGAATCCGGCATCGACCTGGATGTCCTGACCGTTGATCCAGCGTGCCTCGGCCGACGCCAGGAAGGCGATCAGTGGAACCACGTCGTCGACGGTGGCGTGCCGACCGACCGTGGTCCGCACCAGGTCGAGGACGTCTTTACCCATCGTTTGTTCGAAGTCGGTGAGGATGGGCGTCTCGACCGGGCCGGGGCTGACGGTGTTGACCCGCACCCCGTACTTGCCCCAGGCCGGCCCCGCAATCCGCTTGACGAACAGGATCGCCGCCTGCTTGGAAGTGGTGTATACCGGGAAATCCGGGTCCTGTCCGGTCTGCCACTGCGCCACCGCATCTCCGTCGGTGAGTTCGAGGAGCCCGTCGAGGATGTCGATGCGCTGTTGCCAGCCGAGGGCTGCGGTCGAGGCCACCGTGACGATCGAACCGCCGTGCCGCAGCAGGGGCAGCATGCCCTCGGCCATCAGTCGCATGCCCAGATAGTTGACCTTGAGGACGTCGGCGGCCGGCGCGGTGCCCGGGACCCCGGCCACGTGGGCGAGCATGTCCCAGCCGTCACCGATCTCGCCCAGCAGTCGGGTGATGTCTGCGGCGTCCCGGAGATCGCAGGTGGCGTGCTCCGATGCGGCGGTGTCATTGGGTCGCACGTCGACCGCGAGCACGTGGTCACCCCGTTCGAAGAAGTGCGCCGCGGTGGCAGCTCCGATCCCGGATCCGGCTCCGACGACGACGATCCTGCGTGCGCTCTCAGACATGCGCCAACCTCTCACTGAATAAACGACAGTAAGGATGACTGTAAACAATTCGGGCTGGTCGGACAATCGGCTGCGACCTGTGTGGTGGGTGCTACCGTTAGCCTTACCGGAGGCATTTTCGGCATGGTCCTGACGCGTGCCTGGCGAGGAGACGGATTCGAATGAGCGCGATCGAAGAGCGGGCGGCAGTGCAGCCGCAGCGTGAAGGCCTGGATGAGCTGCTGGCCGCCCAGCGCCGGTCCTTCATCGCCGATGGTCCGCCTGATGTCGCGCTGCGCCGCAACCGTATTGATCGGCTGCTCGCGATGATCCTCGACAACTCAGAGGACTTCGTTGCCGCCACCGCTGCGGACTACGGATCGCGATCTCGCTCGGCGGCGTTCTTTGCCGAGATCCTGGGAATGCTCTCGGTCATCGAGCACACCAGGGCGCACATCCCGCAATGGATGCGCGCGACGAGACTGATGCGGGCTGCCCGGTTCGCGGGGTTGCGCGCCGAGGTACTGCCGAGTCCGCTCGGCGTGGTCGGAATCATCGGTCCGTGGAACTTCCCGATCCAATTGACCGTGCTGCCCGCGGCGGCGGCATTCGCTGCCGGCAATCGGGTGATGATCAAGATGTCGGAGGTCACCCCGCGCACCGCTGAGCTGATGGCCGCCACCGCCCCGAAGTATTTCGACGCGACCGAACTGCGGGTCGTGACCGGCGGTCCGGAGGTGGCCGCCGAGTTCTCCGGTCTTCCGTTCGACCACCTGTTCTTCACCGGATCCCCGTCGATCGGGGCGTTGGTGGCGCGCGCGGCAGCGGCCAATCTCGTCCCGGTGACGTTGGAGCTGGGCGGCAAGAACCCCGTGGTGGTGGCGCCCGGAGCCGACATCGAGCGGGCGGCGAACCGAATCGCCCAGGCGCGCATGGTAAACGGCGGTCAGGTGTGTGTCTGCCCCGACTATGTCTTCGTGCCGGACGCTCAGGTGGACCGGTTCGTCGCGGTGGCGCGTAAGACGCTGAGCGATCTTTTTCCCACCATCGTCGGCAACCCCGATTACTGCTCGTCGGTCAACGCCGCCAACTTCGACCGGGTGGTCGGCCTCATTGCCGATGCCCGTGCCCACGGGGCCCGGATCGACTCCGTGGTGCCCGCGGGGGAGGTGCTGCCCGATCCGGGCTCACGCAAGATCGCCCCGACCATCGTGCGTGACGTCGACGACCAGATGCTGATCGCGAGCGAGGAGGTGTTCGGGCCGGTGCTGGTGGTCCGTGGCTATTCCCGCCTTGCCGAGCCGATCGACCACATCAACGCCAACCCGTCCCCACTGGTGGCGTACTGGTTCGGCCCGGACGACGCCGATTTCCGGCACTTCGTCGGTCACACCCGTAGCGGTGGGGTGGCCCGCAATGACTTTGCCGCACACATGATCCCGTCGAGTGCGCCGTTCGGAGGGGTCGGCCGTAGCGGGACCGGTGCCTACCACGGCAAGGCCGGTTTCGATGCGTTCAGCCACTACCGCACCGTGGTGGGGTCCGATCTGCCGTTCAGCATCACCGGTCAGGCGGCCAAGCCGTTCACCGGGTCGATGCGGGTCAGCGCCGACCTCAACCTGCGCCGGGCCCGCAACCGAACCGCGGCCCGGCTCAGGAAGTTTCGCTGACCGCCTGCTCGCGGGCCCAGCGGTAGTCGGCCTTACCGGCCGGGCTGCGCTCGATGACTGGGCGGAACACCACGGCCTTCGGCAGCTTGTAGCGCGCTATCGAGGACTCGGCGTGCCGGATGAGCTCGTCGGCGCGCGCCGTCGCGTCCTGGGCCAGCGCGACGACAGCGACCACCTCCTGTCCCCAGCGTTCACTGGGGCGGCCGGTGACCACGACGTCGCGTACCGCGGGATGCGAGGCGATCGCGGATTCGACCTCTTCGGCGAAGATCTTCTCCCCACCGGAGTTGATGGTCACCGAGTCGCGGCCGAGCAATTCGATCGCGCCGGTGTCGAGGTGGCGGGCGCGGTCACCAGGCGTGGCATAGCGAATCCCGTCGATCACCGGAAAGGTCACCGCGGTCTTGGCGGCGTCGCCCTTGTAGCCCAGCGGCACGAATCCGCGTTGCGCCAGCCAGCCCAGCCCCTCGTGGCCGGCGGGCAGGACCGCGGTGAAATCCTCGGTCACCACGCAGGTATCGGGCCCGGCGTTGAAGGTTCCGGTCGACACCGCACCAGGGGCCGACATGTGGCTCATCTGGGCGCCGGTTTCGGAGGACCCCACGCCGTCGACGACGATGAGGTTTTCCTTGGCATCGATGAGTTGCTGTTTGACGTAGGGCGTCAACTGCGCGCCGCCGTTGGCCACCACCGACAGTGAGGACACATCTGCGGTCCCTGCCCTGATCGTATCAAGCAAGGGCCGGGCCATCGCGTCGCCCACCACGGTGGCGACCAACACCTGTTCGCGTTCGATGGTGCGCACCACGTCGTCGGCGTCGAAACGGTCGACCACACTGGGGAATACGACGGTCTGTCCGGTGGTCACCGCGGTCATCGCACCCCATTGGGCCGCACCGTGGATCAGCGGCGGCAGGATGAGCAGCTTGGTACCCGGGTTGTCGACCGCACGCCCCACGATCTCCTCGACGGACTGTGCCTTCTCACCGGTCACCATGTTGCGTCCGCCGAACGCGGTCATGAAGATGTCGTGCTGGCGCCACAGTACCCCCTTGGGCATTCCCGTGGTGCCGCCGGTGTAGAGCACGTAGAGATCGTCGGGGCTGGGTTCGACTGGAGGAGTTGCCAACGTCGTGGTGCTGACGATCGTCTCGTAATCGACCGCACCGTCGAGCAGTTCGTTGCCGGAGTCGTCGGCGATCTGGATCAGTACCCGCAGCGCCGGAAGATCGGGCAGGATCTCGGCCACTCGGTGGGCGAAGGCCGCGTGGTAGACCAGCGCGGACGCTCCGGAGTCGGCGAGCAGGTACTGCAATTCGTTCTTGACGTAGCGGTAGTTGACGTTGAACGGGGCGACCCGGGCGCGGAACGAGCCGAGCAGGGACTCGACGAACTCGGGTCCGTTGTAGGCGTAGATGCCCAGGAGGTCTTGGCCCACCTCGTGCCCGGCGAGCTCGTGACGCTCGGTCTGTGCGCCCAGCCCGCGCGAATGCAGGTATGCCGCCAGCCGATTCGACCGCTCCACGATCTGGCGGTAGGTCAACCGCCGCTCGCCTTGGACGATCAGCGGGCGGTCTCCGATGGCCGCGGCGACGGCCTCTGCGACGGCTGGAACGGTGAACTGCACGGTTTCTCCTATCGGGCGGGTCAGCGCTGCCAGGCCTGCAGCAGGCGGTCGGTGGTGGTGACGGTGGCGAGCAGGGACAGGGTGTTGTCGATGACCGCGTCGGCGTAGGCGGTCGGGATTCCGGCTACCGCATCCCGTGGCAGGACCACCCGGTACCCGGCGTTGACCGCGTCCATCACCAGGTTGGTGATCGCGATGTTCACCGAGACCCCTACGGCCACGATGGTGCGCACCCCGAGGTTGCGCAGGATCGCATCGAGATCGGTGCCGCCCATCGGACCCAGGCCATGCCACCGCGACAGCACGAGATCGTCCGGCTCCGGACCGAACTCAGGTAGCAAGGTGGCGCCGGGACTGCCGGGCAGGATACCGACGTCGCTACGGCCGATGGCGAAGATCTTGGCGTTGTGATTGGACCCCAACCCGTCGGGGCGTCGCTGCACCAGGCAGTGCACCACCCGGGCCGAGGCGGCACGCGCCGCCGGCAACAGCTTGGCGATGTTGGGCAATGCCTCTCGGCGGGCCTCGTCGGCCAGCGCGGCCAGCCCGGCGTCGGGGCCGACCACCGCGCCCTGACATTCCTGGGTGACTATGGCGGTGTGCTCGGGTGCGACCAGTTCGGCCAGGTCGATCTTCATGCGTGCGCAACACTGTCGGCGGGAGGGACCTCGCCGGGTGGGGTGGCGGGAACTTCGTAGAACTGGGTGGCCCACTTACGCATGGCCATATATGGTTTCGCGTCGATCTTGGCCAGTGGCGGGTGTTCGACGTACTTCTGGTAGCGCCAGATGTCGCAGTCCTCCCACACGGTTTTGAGGAACTGCTTCTCGACCTGTTTGCGGACCTGCTGGGGCGGGATGTCGGAGGTTTCACCCGGGATCTTGGGCCACCAGATCGAATAGAACATGTCGGACACCTCGTCGTCGACGGGGGTGCAGGCGAAGATCAGCCGGTGATTCGACGAGCCCTCGAAGGCGCTCATCGCGAAGCCCAGCCCGGAGAAGTGGCTGTGAATCCTCAGTGCCATCTTGTCTGGATCGTCACTGCGGGCGTCGGGCCAGCCCGTCAGGAACCGCCATTCCTCGTCGACGTGTTCCCAGTGCAGGCAGACCGGAGTGACGGTGGCGCCGTGCACGTAGCGGAAGTGTGAACTGTCCGGGCCGTTTTCGGCGACGATCTGGGGGTGCACCGGGATCGCGTCGGCTCGGCTGGAGAACTCCGGGTAGGGCCGGTAGTACGCGTTCGGGTCGGTTTCGAATTGCGGGAACTTGTGGAAGATGTCGGGCAGTTCCCATTGCGGTTCCTTACCGTCGGGCTGGAACCACATGAAGATGCAGCCGTATTGCTCTTTGACGGGATAGGACCGCAGCCGCAGGCCGCGGTTCGGCTTGTCGGGTTGGTAGGGGATGTAGGTGTTGTTGCCTTCCGGGCCCCATCGCCAGCCGTGGAATGGGCATTCGACGCAGTCGCCGACCACCTTGCCGCCGTGCCCGATGTGCGCTCCGAGATGCTTGCAGTGGGCTTCCAGTACATGCAGCTCGCCGGACTCGTCGCGGTAGATGGCGAGGTCCTCGCCGAAATACTTCAGTGCCTTCACATCGCCGACCTCGTACTCGGCCGACCAGCCGATCATGAACCAGCCGGTGACCTTCCAGGTGAACGGCACTTTCATGGGCGGCTGCCTCCCTGCTTCGTCGCTCCCACATTAGGTACGGAATACATTACAGTAGTGCTTTCTGCATAGAAAGTGCAGGACGAGTTCGAATGCCGGGCGACGGCGTTGATTCTATCGAATGGCTTACGGTAGCGTTTACAAAAAAGCGTTACGTCACGGACCGTGACTCGCTCACGGAGGCGGAAAAGGATATCGATGACTGCGGCCACGGTGGTGTTCGACCCGTTCTCGGAGGACTTCTTCAACAGTCCGTACGAGATGTACCGCCAGATGCGCGAGCACGCACCCGTCTACTACAGCGAGCAATACGACTTCTATGCGCTGACCCGCCATGAGGACGTCGCCGCGGCGTTCAAGGACTACGACACCTACTCCTCGGCCTACGGCGTCGACCTCGCGCAGGTGCGCAAAGGCGATGTCACCGAACATGGTTCGATCATCGCGATGGACCCGCCGGCGCATCGCCGGATGCGTAGCCTGCTGAACAAGGTCTTCACCCCGCGCGCCATCCAGTCGAAACGGGAACTGGTGACCGAGCTGGTCGACAAGCACCTTTCGGCGGTGGACCCGGCCGGTTTCGACTTCGTCCAGAATTTCTCCGCCCTGTTTCCGGTCGACGTGATGACCACGTTGCAGGGCGTTCCCGAGGACGACCGACAGCAGATCCGGCTGTGGATCGATGATCTACTCCACCGGGAACCCGGCGAGATCGAGATGGGCGAGGTCGGTATCAAGTCCGCCGTCGACATGGCCATCTACTACTTCCGACTGACCAAGAAGCGCCGCGGGGAGCTCGGCGATGACCTGATCAGTCAACTGATCGAGGCCGAGATCGAACGGGACACCGGCGAGATGGAGCCGCTGACCAACATCGAGATCACCGAATTCGCCACGCTTCTCGGTGGTGCCGGCGCGGAGACAGTGACCAAGCTGCTCGGCAACGCGGCGGTGGTCTTCGCCCAGAATCCAGAGCAGTGGCAGAAGCTGCTCGACGACCGCAGCAAGGTACCGCTGGCCGTGGAGGAACTGCTGCGCTACGAGGCGCCGGCGCAGTACAACGTGCGGCGCTCGATGCGTGAGATCGAACTGCACGGCGTGACGATCCCGGCCGGTAAGCCGGTGTTCCTGGTGGGTGGTTCGGCCAACCGAGATCCCGAGGCGTGGACCGAACCGGACCGGTTGGACATCGATCGCGACCGCTCCCAAGCGCAGAATCTCGGGCTGGGCTACGGGATTCACAGCTGCCTCGGTGCCGCGTTGGCTCGCCTGGAGAGCGCCATCGCGCTGGACAAGATGCTGGACTTCATGCCGCGCTATGAAGTGGACTGGGACGGCTGCAAACGGGTGAACATGCAGAACGTCGCGGGCTGGAGCAACGTGCCGGTTCGTGTGCTGGACTGACCACGGGTGCCCCAGACGGAGATATAGTGCACCGCAGTCGATCAGGAGGTGGCCCGTTGTCCGACGACATCGAAGCGATCAAGCAGCTCAAAGCCCGCTATTGCCGGTTCCTGGACACCAAGGACATCGATGCCTGGCGGGGATTGTTCGTCGACGACGTCGTGGTGAAACTCGACATGGCCGTGTCGACCGGCGGGGCCGATCCACAGACCGCGCCTCCTTTGAAGAGCTTCGACGAGTTCTTCCCGGTGGTCTGGGGCGGCGTGGAGAATGCGGCGACGGTCCACCACTGCCACACGCCTGAGATCATGCTGACCTCCGACACCACGGCGACTGGTATCTGGGCCATGGAAGACATGCTCTTCTTCTCCGACGGCAGCGAGTTGCACGGGGCCGGCCACTATCACGAGACCTACGAAAAGCGGGACGGCACATGGCAGATCACCAGTCTGCACCTGACCCGGACGCTGTTGAAGTTCAAGGGCGCATAGCCCCTGCGCGGCTTGCGTTTGTAGCGCTGTGGCGGGAATTTGCGCGGTTCGCCGCCGTGGCGTTACAAGCGTGACTCCGAGATGCTCTGATCTGCAACAAGATCCATCTCCTCGCCGAAGGCTTTGATGTAGTCCAGCGCGGCCTGCGGGCCGCTGCCATCCACGTGGATGACGGCCCAGGTGGCACCGTGACCCTCGAGTTCGGCCAGCACGTCGCGCGCATGGCCAATTGACACATCGTCGTCGAGATCGACTGGCGGACAGACCACCTGAATGTCGACAGAGCGGGGGTCGCGGCCGGCATCGGCGAGGCGGTGGTGCAGGCGCCGTACGGCGGCGCCGAACTGATCGGCGTCCTCGATGGCCGTCGTGCGCATCGACGCTGCCATTCCCGCCGCGGCGATGATCGGCATCCAGCCGTCACCGTGCTCGACGACGCGCCGGATGGCCGCGGCGCCGTTCCCGCCGATCCAGATCGGCGGATGCGGTCGCTGAGTCGGAGATTGCAGCCAGACCGGGCCGACGGCGGCGAAATCGGCTCCGGAAACCGGTGTTTGAGGTTCATTCCAGATAGCGCGCAACGCCGTCAGCGCTTCGTCGAGCAACTCGGCGCGACGCTCGAGGCTGACCCCGACCGCCGCAAACTCGGATCGCAGATAACCAGCCCCGACGCCCGCGATGAGCCGGCCGCCGGATACCAGATCGAGGCTGCCGAGAGCCTTGGCGGACAGGTACGGGTTGCGGAATGGGAGCACGTAGAGATTGGTCATCAGGCGAAGGTGCGTGGTGACTGCTGCCATGAAGCTCAGTGCGGAGATCGGGTCCAGCGTGTTGTGGCCGCCGTTGTTCCGCCACTTGACCGAGGGGGCGGGATGTTCGCTCAGTGCGACAGCCGAGAACCCCGCCGCTTCGGCCTGGGTGGCTACCGCCCGGATCGCCTCGGGGTGCAGGAAATCGTCAGGTGCGGTGGGCAGTTCGCTGGGATATTCCAGGGTGTACTTCATCGGTCTCCCCGTTTCGGCACCATACTGAAAGCATTACCGTAACATCCACCCATAATTGTCAGACGGGATGGAGTGATGATGGCCGGCCGGCGCAAAGTACTCGTCATGGGCGCAAGCGGAAACGTGGGCGCCTGCGTCACCCGCCAGCTCGTCGAGCGCGGCGACGACGTGCGGGTCCTGCTTCGGCGGAGCAGTTCGACCAAGGGCATCGACGGCGTCGAGGTCGAACGCTGCTATGGCGACATCTTCGACACCGAGGCGGTCGCGGCCGCCATGGCCGATCGGGACGTGGTGTTCTACTGCGTCGTCGACACCCGTGCCCACTTGGCCGACCCGGCACCTCTGTTCTCCACCAACGTGGAGGGCCTGCGCAACGTCCTCGACGTCGCGGTGAATGCCGACCTGCAGCGCTTCGTGTTCCTGTCCACCATCGGGACCATCGCCGTCGGCGACGACGGCGCGACCGTCGACGAGGACACCCCGTTCAACTGGGCCGGCAAGGGTGGTCCGTACATCGAATCGCGGCGCCAGGCAGAAGATCTGGTGCTGTCCTATGCGAGGGAGCGCGGCCTGCCCGCGGTCGCCCTGTGCGTGTCGAACCCCTACGGACCACCGGACTGGCAACCGCGACAGGGTGCGCTCGTCGCCATGGCGGCATTCGGCAAGTTGCCTGTCTATGTGCGCGGTGTCGGCTCGGAGGTGGTGGGGATAGACGATGCCGCCGCGGCGCTCGTCCTTGCCGCCGAGAATGGTCGGATCGGGGAACGCTACATCGTCTCGGAAAGGTATATGAGCCAGCGCGAAATGTTCACTGCCGCGGCACAGGCAGTGGGTGCGCGACCGCCAAGATTCGGAATCCCGATGGCCCCGCTGTATGCCATGGGCTGGGTGTTGGGCTTGTCGAATCGCCTGTTCGGAACGGATTTTCCGATGAATCTCACTGCGGCCCGGCTGATGTGGCTGACCTCGCCGGCCGATCACAGCAAGGCGACGCGGGACTTGGGGTGGAAACCGGCACCGGCAGCCGAATCGATCGCCCGCGCCGCGCAGTTCTACGTCGAACGCAAGGACCGCGACGAGAAGGTCATCGATCTGTGAGCGCCGCGGATTTCGACGCGATCGTCGTCGGCGCCGGATTCTCCGGCCTGTACGCCTTGCACCGGCTGCGAGAACTGGGCTTACGGGTGCGCGTTCTGGAGAAGGCCGACGCTGTCGGCGGCACCTGGCTGGTCAACCGGTATCCGGGCGCTCGCTGCGACATCGAGAGCATCGAATACTCCTACAGCTTCAGCGATGAGATCCAACAGGAGTGGGTCTGGACGGAGACGATGCCGGCCCAGCCAGAGATCGAGGCGTACCTGAATTTCGTCGCCGACCGGCTGGACCTGCGACGCGACATCGCCTTCGGAACCGAGGTCGTGGCGATGACCTTCGACGAAGGCACGTCCCACTGGACGGTCTCCACGGCCGACGGCCAAACGCTGCGTACCCCGTTCGTGGTGGCCGCCACCGGAATCCTGTCGGTGCCATTGGAACCCGACATTCCCGGAATGAGCCGATTCGCGGGTATCTCGCTGTTCACCAGCCGCTGGCCGCGCGACGGAATCGACCTCACCGGCAAACGAGTCGGGGTGATCGGCACAGGATCCACCGGTGTACAGCTGATCCCGGTGGTGGCCGGGCAGTGTGCACACCTCACGGTGTTCCAGCGCTCGCCGGCGTTCACCCTGCCCTGGCAGGTCCGGCCCTTCGAACCAGGGGAGCTCGACGCCCTCAAGGCGGACTACGCGAACATTCGGGCGGCGCAGCGGGAACATCCGGTCGGGGCGGCTCGGCTCAGCGCGTTCTCGGTACTGCTCGACATGTTGGTGCGGCCACCGGTGAAATCGGCCTCGCCGGAGGAGAAACACCGTGCCGTCGAGGAACACGGCGTGATGGGCGCACTCAACTGGGGCGACGTCTTCTTCGACATCGACGCCAACCGGATGGCCACCGAGCTGTACGGCCAGGCCGTGGCCCGCATTGTCAGTGACCCCCAGACGGCGGCGTCGTTGACCCCGAGCCACCCGTTCGCCTGCAAGCGCCCGATCATCGACCAGGGTTACTACGACACCTACAACCGGGACAACGTCACCCTCGTCGACCTGCGCAAGGGCGCCATCCGCGAGGTGACCACGAGCGGAATCTCCACCGAACAAGGCGACTTCGATCTCGATGTGATCGTGTATGCCACCGGGTTCGACGCCATGACCGGCGCCCTGAGCCGGATCGACGTGCGAGGCCGTGACGGCCTGGTCTTGGGGGAGTACTGGTCCAAGGAAGGGGCACTGTCCTATCTCGGTTTGGCCGTGGCGGGGTTCCCGAACTTGTTCACGATCCAGGGCCCGGGAAGCCCTTCGGCAGCAACGAATTTCGTCGCAGCCCTGGAGCAGCATGTGGAGTGGATCGCGGACTGCATGGCGTACCTGAGGGCTGGCGGGTACTCGAGTATCGAGGCGACGTCGCAGGCACAGGCCGACTGGTCGGAACACACCACGGCCCTGGTGGCACCCACCGTGCTGGTGCACCCGACCTGCAATTCCTGGTACAACGGCGGCAATGTCCCCGGGAAGAAGAGGATGTACCTCGGATACACCGCGGGCATCCCCGAGTACCGTCGCCGTTGTGACGAGATCGCCGCTGCCGGATACACGGGATTCACTGTTGCTTAGAGCTACCCGGATAGCGTGGGAGCTCGGCGGCGTGGTGCCCCGCTCGGTGGGGGCGCTGGCCGGGGAGTGGAATCCGTTGTCGGTCACCGGTCTGCGTCAGCTCGGCGAGGTTGCCCTCGACGAGCTCGTGGTCACGGGAATGACGCTGGCGGGCCCACCGCCGCAGCTGCCGCGGCCACTGGGCGAGTATCAGTGGGCCGCCGACGAACTCGGCGCACTCGGTATCGACGGCGCGCACGCAGAGCCGGATCCACTGGAGGTCAAGAGCATCCGGCCACGCCGGTTCGGCGCCCTGACGTTCGATGAGCTGGTCTTCGACCACGAATCCGCGTTGCCGACCTCGGTGCTCGCCGACGGCCACGGCGGCGTCGCCACCGCCAGGGCGCGGTTGTATCGCTGCGGTGACGATGCGCGGCCCTGGCTGATCTGGATGCACGGGGCTGGTCAGGGCGACTCGATGGATCTACTGGTGGCGCGGGTGCGGCGGCTGCGTGAACTCGGATTCAACGTGGCCTTGCCGGTTCAGCCCGGACACGGACCGCGACGCGGGTCATGGCCGGAGTACCCCGCCCGCGACCCGCTGGCCAACATCGCCGGCATGATGCGCGCGGTGTCGGAGGTGCGAGCGTTGATCGGCTGGCTCGAACCGCAATCCTCATCGATCGCAGTTGCCGGTCTGTCACTGGGCAGTGCGGTGGCGGCACTGGTATCGCATCTGGACCCCCGGGTTGACGCGGTGGCGCTGTACACGCCAATTCTGTGTCTCAACACGATGATCGGGATGCATATGGGGCGCTGGGGGTCCGCGGGACAGCAGGCGGCGCGGGAGTTGCAGTCCACCACCGTCGCGGCGATGACCTCGGTGATCGACCCGCTGCACACCCGGCCGCGGGCCGATCGGCGCCTCATCGTCGGTGCCTGGCATGACCGGATGGCGATGCGCAGTTCGGCGCTGGCCATGCATGAGCAATGGGGTGGGGAACTCCACTGGCACGACGGCAGTCATGTCGGGCAGCTGTTCTCCGGTGCGGTACAGGATGCGACCGAGCGGTTCCTAACGACCGTAGCTTGACGTGATCCGTGCACGCACACAATTGATCTCGTGGTCGAGATCGTGCTCCTCGGGCAGGACCGCCCATTGGAACGCGATCCCGAAGATCGATCCCGTGATGTCCCGCAGTGCGATGTCGACGTCGATATCGGGCCGCAGTGAACCGTCCGCGATCCCCGCCTGCAGGCCGGCCTCGACCTTGACGGCCGCCCCGGCCAGCTGACTGCGCACGCCGTCGCGCAGCGGTGATGTGGTCTTCGCGGCCTCGAATGCCGACACGAACATTGCGCGCGTCACCGCGGCATCGTCGGCGTGCATCTCCTGCACTCGGTCGAAATGGGCGAGTACCTGCTGCAGCCCGGAGGCGCCCGGTTCGGGGTCGGGGTTCAGGCGCGTCACATAGACATCCTGGAAGGCGTCGAGGATGGCGTCCTTGCTGCCGTAGCGGGCATGCACCATGGCTCGGCTGTACCCGGCGCGACGGCCGATCTCGGCGGCTGTTGTTGCCTCCCAGCCTTTTTCGACGATCAACTCGGCGGCGGCCTGCAACAGCCGGCGCGAGGACTGCTCGACGCGCTCGGGTTGGGTGAGCCCCTGGGTGGGTGAAGGCACCCTTGCATATTAGACGGTCGACAACTAACTTAGTTGCTCAGCGTCAAATTTCTGTGGAGGTCCAGAATGGCAGCAGTCACGGCATCGGTGCCTTCCGGCATTGACGAGGTCACCGCGGCCTGGTTGGCGGAGGCTCTGGGTGCCGAGGTGACGACGGTGCGGGCCGAACGGATCGCCTTGGACACCGGTTTCTCCGCGGCGTTGTACCGGATCCACCTGAGCGGATCAGCGGATGTGCCAAAGACTTTGATCGTCAAGCTGCCGGCCGAGTCGCTGGCGCGTGGCGGGATGGAGATGCTCGGCGGCTACCGGCGCGAGTTGGACTTCTACCGGCACATCGCGCCAAATGCACCCATCGCCACGCCGCACTGCTACGTCGCGCGGATGTCCGGCGCGGACTTCGTGCTCGTGCTCGAAGATCTGCGGGACTGGGAGAACGCCGACCACCTGGCCGGGCTGTCGCTCCGGCGTGCCCGGTTGTGCATCCAACAGTTGGCCGGTCTGCACAAGTGGTCGACGGGCGTCGACGATGCTGTGCTTCAGGAATTCCCTAGCATCGACAGCACATTGACCCGGGACCTGTTCCTGCCCGCGTTCGCGCCCGGTTGGCAGCTCTACCGGGAGCACAGCCGCCAACCGGTACCGGCGGCGGTCGCCGAGTTCGCCGAACGATTTATCGATCTGGCACCAGCCGCGCTCGCCGCGCTCTCGGATCGAAACATGCTGCTGCATGGAGATATCCGCGCCGACAACATGTTCTTCCGTGACGATGCACTCAAAGTTGTGGACTTCCAGCTGACCGTCCGCGGTGCGGGTGCGGCCGATATCGCGTATCTGGTCAGCCAGGGTCTGCCCACCGAGGTGCGCCGCGGCCACGACGCGGAGCTGCTACGCGAGTACGTCGGCCAGGTCGACGGGTACTCGTTCGACGAGGCCTGGCGGCATTATCGGTTCGCGACTGCCCTGTTGCTGTACATGCCGGTGGTCGCACTCCTTACCTGGGATGTCGCACCAGAACGGTCTCGGCAACTCTGTCTGACGCTCATCGACCGAGCCGTGGCTGCCATCGAAGATGTCAATGCCTTGGAGGTGTTCGGGTGACCGTTCGTACCGCTCGTGAGGTGGTCGAGCTGTACAACCTGGTGGTGTGGAACAAACGAGACTTCGCCCTTGCCGAAGAGCTGATGGGCGACAGTGTGATCCGTCACGACGTGGGGGAGACGCAGACTCTGACCCACCGGCAGGCCGTCCAGCGCATCATCGACCATTGGGCGATGTTCGAGACGATCCGGTTCGACCTGAACCTGGTTGTCGCGGGCGATGACGGCGAGCACGTCGCGATCGCGTACGAATCCCCGATGACACTGACCGACGGCAACGCCATGACGATCAGCAGCATGGAGATATTCCGGGTCGTCGGCGGCCGCATCGTCGAAGTGTGGAATTGTGGTTACAAACAAGGAGTTTGGGCATGAACGAAGCGGTACTCGACGAGCTTGGCTACTACCTGCTGGCCGGCGCGGGCGGTGAGGGACCGGCCACGCTGATGGACGAGGCGCGCCGCGGGGAGGAACTCGGGTTCGGCACCGCGTTCATCTCCGAACGGTGGAACGTCAAAGAAGCGTCCTCACTCGTCGGCGCCGCCTGCGCGGTGACCGACCGCATGCAGATCGCCACGGCGGCAACCAATCACAACACCCGGCATCCGTTGATCACCGGTTCCTGGGCCACCACCCTGCATCGGCTTTCTCGGGGCCGGTTCACCCTCGGTATCGGCCGCGGCATCGCGGCGATGTACAACGCGTTCGGGGTACCTGCGGTGACCACCGCGCAGATGGAGGACTTCGCGCAGGTCATGCGCAAGCTGTGGCACGGTGAGGTGATCTTCAACCACGACGGACCGATCGGGAAATATCAAGTCCTCTTCCTGGACCCAGATTTCAACGAGGACATCCGGCTGGCGATCGTGGCCTTCGGACCGCAGACCCTCGCCCTGGGCGGCCGCGAGTTCGACGACGTCATCTTGCACACCTACTTCACCCCGGAAACGCTGCAGCGCGCGGTGAAGACGGTCAAAGAGGCAGCCGAGCAGGCCGGCCGGGACCCGGCCAGCGTCCGCGTGTGGTCGTGCTTCGCCACTGTCGGCGATCACTTGCCGGAGGAGTTGCGACTCAAGAAGACCGTTGCCCGGCTTGCCACGTACCTGCAGGGATACGGCGACCTGATGGTGAGCACCAACGACTGGGATCCGGCTGTGCTGCAACGCTTCCGGGAGGATCCCGTCGTCACGTCGATTCCGGGCGGAATCGACCACAAGGCCAGTGCCGAGCAGATCGAGCACATTGCCACGCTCATCCCGGACGAATGGCTGGAACCGTCGGCCACCGGATCGGCACGCCAATGTGTCGACCGCATCCGCAAGGAGTTCGACTACGGCGCCGACGCGGTGATCATGCACGGGGCCACCCCCGATGAGTTGGAGCCGATCGTTACCGAGTACCGGGCCACGAAAGCGTCGGCGGCATCCGGGAAATAGAAGAGCAGGGGCGTCATCCGCTCCCTGCCACTTTCAACATATAGCGCAACCGGGGTCTTGCGGCAAGGCCCCGGGTGTGGTGCAGAATCTCCTCCCGCAGTTCTGAGCTGCGCAAACGGGCTGGATAGGGGGATTCATGTTCGACGTGATCATCGCTGGTGCAGGGCCGACCGGCGCCATGCTGGCCGCCGAACTGCGACTGCGCGGGGTGGGTGTGCTCGTACTGGAGAAAGAGGCCGAGCCATCCAAAGTGGTCCGCGGGCTTGGGCTGCATGCCCGCAGCATCGAGATAATGGACCAGCGCGGTCTGCTGCCTCGGTTTCTCGAGCACGGCCAGAAGTACCCGGTCGGTGGATTCTTCGCCGGCATCGCCAAACCGCAGCCCGAAGGGCTCGATACCGCGCATGCCTACGTCCTGGGCATCCCACAGACCACCACCGAACGTCTGCTGACCGAGCACGCCGAGGAGCTCGGCGCCGAGATCCGCCGCGGATGTGAAGTGATCGGGCTGAGCCAGGATGACGACGGGGTGACAGTCGAGCTGGCAGACCGATCGCGGTTGCGCTCGCGGTATCTCGTCGGCTGCGACGGTGGCCGCAGCGCGGTCCGCAAGCTCCTGGGCATCGGCTTCCCCGGGGAACCGGCGAGGGTGGAGACGCTGTTGGGTGAAGTCGAGCTTGGCGTGCCGCAGGACACGCTGGCCGCGGTGACGGCCGAGGTTCGCAAGACCCAGCTGCGGTTCGGGGCCATGCCCGTTGGTGACGGCGTGTACCGCGTCATCGTTCCGGCCTACCGCGTGGCCGAGGACCGAGCGACGGCACCGACGCTGGACGAATTCAAGCGGCAGCTGATTGCCACTGCGGGCACCGACCTCGGTGTGCATTCCCCACGTTGGCTGTCGCGTTTCGGTGACGGTACGCGGTTGGCCGAGCGCTACCGAAGCGGGCGAGTGCTGCTGGCCGGCGACGCAGCCCACGTACATCCTCCAACCGGAGGGCAGGGCCTCAACCTCGGAGTCCAGGACGCCTTCAACCTCGGCTGGAAACTGGCAGCCGAGGTGGCCGGATGGGCTCCGGCGGAACTGCTGGACAGCTATGACACCGAACGGCGCCCCGTGGCCGCCGATGTGTTGGACAACTCCCGTGCGCAGATGGAGCTGATGTCGCTGGAGCCCGGGGCCCAGGCGGTGCGCCGCCTGCTGACAGACCTGATGGACTTCCCGGGCGTGAGCCGTCACCTGACCGAGAAGATCATCGCGATCGCCATCCGCTACGACTTCGGCGCGGAACATGACCTGGTCGGACGCCGGTTGCGTGACGTTGCGCTCAAGGGTGGGCGCCTCTACGACCTGATGCACGCCGGCCGCGGGCTGCTGCTGGACCAGACCGGCGGACTTTCGGTGGACGGCTGGGCGGACCGCGTCGACCACGCCATAGATGCGAGTGAGGAGTTGGCGGTGCCCGCGGCGCTGTTGCGGCCCGATGGGCATGTGGCGTGGGTTGGTTCGGAGCAAGCGGACCTGATGGCCCACCTGTCGAGGTGGTTCGGTTCCTGCCGCGAGCAGACATAGAACAGCCCATTTGCCCCGAAAAGGGCAGGTATGCGTCCGCTCGACGGAAAGGCTCAGGGCATGATCAGGGTGCGGGAAACCGGCTCGGCCACCGCCTGCCTGCTGAATATGCCGTGCTGCAAGGTCACCAAGAGTGCGTTGCGCGTCTCCTCTGGGGAAATGAGCTCATCGAAACCGAGGTGGCCCGCCGATCGGAACGACGCCTCGAGCTCCATGCGCTTGAGTACCTCGGTGTAGTCCTCGCCGGCATGGGTGGCGGCACTCAGCGCGGCCGCGCCCATCGCGCCCATGGTGGCGCCGGGATAGGCAAACGTGGCCACCTGATCGTCGAAACCCAGCAGGGACATGACCATCGAGCCGAAGCCGAAGGCCTTTCGTAGCGTCACATGCAGCTTCAGAGTCGTAGCCGCGGTCTGGGCCGCGAACATCCTTGCGCCACTGCGTAGTACGCCGCTGCGTTCAGACTTGCTGCCCGGCAGCATGCCCGGATTGTCGGCCAAGAAGATGATGGGCAGGTGGAATGAGTCGGCCACGGCGATGAAGTGCGCGGCCTTGTCGGCGGCATCGGCGTCGATCGAACCGGCCATCACCTGTGGTTGATTGGCCACCACCGCGACCGGATAGCCACCGAGATGAGCGAGCGCACAAATGATCGCCCGGCCGAACTTCGGTTGCACCTCGAACCAGTCGGGCCGGTCGAAGATCTCATCGAGCACCGCGCGCATGTCGTAGATCCGGCGGTTGTCGCGCGAGACGATGTCGAGGAGTTCGGGGGTCGGCCGGGGGCCGGCGGTGTCGTCGGCGAGGCGGGTCGGCGGATAGGACCACGCGCTTGACGGGAAATACGACAGGTAACGGCGGATGTCGTCGATGACTGCCTCATCGTCCTCGCCGTAGTTGTGAATCACGCCGCTCGACAAGGCCACATTGGGACCGCCGAGGTCCTCTTTCGAGATGTCTTCTCCGGTGGACTCTTTCACCACTGGTGGACCGGCGGTGAAGATGGCTCCCTGTTGACTCATGATCGTGAAGTCGCACACGGGCGCCACCAAGGCGCCGTGCCCGGCCGACGGGCCGAGGATCGCCGACACGGTGGGTACCTTTCCTGAGCACTTCGCCTGCGCGATGAGGTCGGTGGGGGTGCGACCGTAATGCTCCCCGCTGGGGCGAAAACCGGCCCCCTCCAACAGCATTACCAGTGGAATCTTGTTGCGCAGGGCCAACTCCGCGAGCCGATACCGTTTGGCGTTGCCGCCCGGGCCGATGCTGCCCGCCAGGGTGGTGAAATCCTCCGCACCCACCATCACCGGTGTGCCCTCGATGCGTCCAGAACCCGCGACCAGCCCGTCGGAGGCGATGTCGCCGCCGACGAGGGTGCCGAATTCCTGAAAGGTGTCCGGGTCGAGCAGTCGTGCGATTCGGGCGCGTGCGTCGAGCTTGCCCTTACCGTGGTGCTTTGCCAGCCGGTCGGGTCCACCCATGCCGTATGCGTGTTCGCGCCGACCGGCAAGGTCCTCGAGCGTTTCCTTCCACTCGGGGGCGTTGGTCATCGTGTCTCCACTCCTCGAACCGGCGGTTGGCTGTAGCCTAACCTCGTTGACCATACTGAATTGCTTACTGTAGCGTCGACCAGGTGGTCGGTTTTCGCGTGGTGCAACATGCTGGCAAAGAAGTGCGCCGTCGATGAGTGAATCGGTTCCCCGCGCTGTCAAGGTTGACCGCGGCATCCCCAGTCGGCTGGCCGAAGTTCCTGATACCGCCCGCGAGCTCGAGGCACAGGGATACGACGGTTGCTGGACCGGCGAGATCAACCACGACCCGTTTCTGCCCTTGGCGGTGGCCGCCGAGCACACCGAGCGGATCCAGATCGGCACCAGCATCGCGGTGGCCTTCGCGCGCAATCCGATGACCATGGCCCAGCTGGGCTGGGATCTGCAGACATATTCGGGTGGACGCTTCATCCTCGGATTGGGCACCCAGATCCAACCGCACATCGAGAAGCGGTTCAGCATGCCGTGGAGTCACCCGGCGCGCCGCATGCGCGAATACATCGAAGCGCTGCAAGCGATTTGGGGCTGCTGGCGCGACGGGGCCAAGCTGCGCTTCGAGGGAGAGTTCTACACCCACAAGATCATGACGCCGACGTTCACCCCGGAACCGTCGACGCTGCCGTTTCCGAAGGTGTTCCTGGCCGCGGTGGGCGAATTGATGACCGAGGTATGCGGCGAGATGGCTGACGGGCTCCTGGCCCACGCGTTCACCACCCGGCGCTATCTGGACGAGGTGACCACCGTCGCGTTGCAGCGCGGCATGGACCGCGGCGGCCGCGACCGTGCCGACTTCGAGCTGTCCTGCCCGGTGTTCCTGGTTACCGGCGCCGACGAGCAGGAGATGGCCGCGGCGTCGGTCGCGACCCGCAAACAGCTCGCGTTCTATGGCTCGACCCCGGCCTACCGCAAAGTTCTGGAGCTGCACGGCTGGGGTGATCTGCATACCGAACTGCACCGGCTGTCGCTGGCCGGCCAGTGGGACGCGATGGGTGAGCTCATCGATGACGAAGTGCTCGACACGTTCGCGGTGGTGGCGCCGATCCCCGAGTTGGCTGCCGCATTGCGGCGCCGCTGCGACGGCGTCATCGACCGGGTGCTTCCAGGTTTTCCCGCCGCGGTATCCACGGAAACCATCAACGCGGTGCTGCAGGAGTTTCGAGAATGCCCGCCAGTGAGGAGCAACGTATGACCGTCCGCACCGTCGACGACGTCGCCAGGATGTTCGCCGACCCGTCGGCATATACCGACGAGGCGACACTGCACACGGCACTGACTCATCTGCGGGCCAACGCCCCGGTGTCCTGGGTGGAGGCTCCGGATTACGCCCCGTTCTGGGCGATCACCAAGCACGCAGACATCATGGAGATCGAGCGCGCCAACGACATCTTCACCAACTCGCCGCGCCCGGTGCTGATTACTCGCGAAGGCGACGAGCAGCAGGCCGCGATCGGGATCCGTACGTTGATCCACACCGACGACCCACTGCACCGTGACCTGCGCGCCATCGGAGCCAACTGGTTCAGGCCAAAGGCCATGCGCGCGTTGAAGGATCGCGCTGACGAACTGGCCAAGCGGTTCGTCGACAGGATGGTCGATGAAGGGCCGGAATGCGACTTCGTGCAGCAGGTCGCGGTGAACTATCCGCTGTACATGATCATGACGCTGCTCGGTGTGCCCGAGTCCGACTTCGCGTTCATGCTCAAGCTCACCCAGGAGCTGTTCGGCAACGACGATGACGAGTTCAAGCGCGGCACCAGCATGGAAGAGCAGGGCATGGCGCTGCTCGAGATGTTCCAGTATTTCACCGAATTGACCGCCTCCCGGCGGGCGAATCCGACCGACGACCTGGCTTCGACGATCGCCAACGCTACCTTGGACGGGGAGCCGCTGTCCGATATCGACACGGTCTCCTATTACGCGATCATCGCTGCGGCCGGCCACGACACCAGCAGTGCCAGCATCTCCGGCGGCATGCACGCGCTGCTGCAGAACCCCGACCAACTGGCGCGGCTGCAGAACGATATGAGTCTGATGCCGCTAGCGGTTGAGGAGATGGTCCGCTGGACGACACCGGTCAAGGAGTTCATGCGCACCGCGCAGCAGGACTACGAGATTCGCGGTGTACGGGTTGCCAAGGGTGAATCGGTGCTGCTGTCCTATGTGTCGGGTAATCGCGACGAGGACGTCTTCGTCGACCCGTTCCGTTTCGACATCGGGCGAGATCCCAACAAGCACATCTCGTTCGGCTACGGTGTGCACTTCTGTCTCGGTGCAGCCCTGGCCCGGTTGGAGATCAACAGCTTCTTCTCCGAACTGCTACCGCGGCTGCAGTCGGCAGAGCTTGCCGGGGTACCGCAGCACATGGCCACCACGTTCGTCGGCGGGCTCAAGCACCTGCCGGTGCGCTACTCACTGCGGTAGCCGCGCGAGCAGACGCAAATGTCCGCGCACGCCCGGCGTGTCGGGGACATTTGCGTCTGCTCGCGGGAGAAACCTCGCGGGAGAAACAGTGCCTACTCGGAACCGGAATTGCCCCGGGCCGCCGCATGCAGTGCATCGCCGCGGGTGCCCTGCTCGTGGTGGCTCAGGGCCTGGATCGAAACATCATGGCCCTCAGCGGCTTTGCGCAGCGCGCCGACGGTGGCCTGCTCGCGCGCGATATGGGTGAACGGATCGAACGAATACCAGCGCATGGCGTTCTCGTACGTCATCTTGTTGATCTCGTCGTCGGGAACATTGTTCTCGGTCAGCACATCCCACAGTTCCTCGGGAGCGCCGGGCCACATCGAGTCACTGTGCGGGTAGTCGGCTTCCCAGCTGATGTTGTCGATGCCGATCTTGTCGCGCAGCGCCACCCCCACCGGGTCGGAGATGAAGCAGGTCAGGAAGTGCTCACGAAACACCTCGCTGGGCAACTGGCCGCCGAAGTTCTGATGCGTCCACGTCGAGTGCATCTCGTAGGTCCGGTCGACGCGCTCGAGGAAGTACGGGATCCACCCCGTGCCACCTTCGGACAAGCCGATCTTCAGATCCGGATAATCCTTGATGGGCTTGGACCACAACAGGTCCGCGGCGGCCTGCACGATGTTCATCGGCTGCAGCGTGATCATCACGTCCAGCGGTGCGTCGGGCGCGGTGATGGCCAGCTTGCCCGAAGATCCGATGTGGACGTTGAGCACGGTGTTGGTGTCGCACAATGCCTTCCACAGTGGCTTCCAGTAGTCGTCGTGGAAGCTGGGGTAGCCCATCGCAGCCGGGTTCTCGGTGAAGGTCAGGGCGTGCACGCCCTTCTTCGAAACCCGGCGCACCTCTTGTGCGCATGCCTCGGCATCCCAGATCACCGGTAGCGCCATCGGGATGAAGCGGGCCGGATAGGCGCCGCACCATTCATCGATGTGCCAGTCGTTGTAGGCCTGAACCAGCGCCAGCGAGAACTCCGGGTCCTCGGTGGCGAACAGGCGACCGGCGAAACCGGGGAACGACGGGAAGCAGATCGAACCGAGGATGCCGCCGGCGTTCATGTCCTTGACCCGCTCGTCGACGTTGTAGCACCCCTTGCGGATCTCATCGAGGCCTTGGGGTTCCAGGCCGTACTCCTCCTTGGGGCGGCCGGCGACCGCATTCAGTGCCACGTTGGGAATCACGATGTCGCGGAACTGCCAGGTGTCGCTGCCGTCGGGGTTGTGCACCAGCCGCGGGGCCTCATCGGCGTACTTCTTCGGGAGATGGTTCTTGAACATGTCAGGTGGTTCGACGATGTGATCGTCCACGCTGATCAGGATCATGTCGTCTTTGTTCACGGGCGCGCTCCATTCACGACTGCCTTACCGTAATGGCAACAGTTTAGACCGTGCGTCATCGCCGAGGCCAGACGACGGGCAGATTCGTCGGTTAGCAGCAACGCGCGCCGGGATTGGCCTCCATATGGCGGTGCCGCATCTTCCAGTAATCCCGCTCGGAAAGCACCGGCTCACCCGGATGCGTCCGCGAGCGGCGCTCCACGTAGCGGGCGTAGTGGTTATCGCCCATCAATGACGCCCAGTACCAACCGATCTGGCGTGCGATGGTGGCAACGCGTCCCATTGTTTCTGCACCTCCCGCTCGATTTTCGTCGGAATCAACCCGCATGGAGCGAAGATCCGTGAGGGCACTGGTTCGTCCTCGCTCAGTGGTTGGGCGGCGCCTCGAACCGCCCGGATGGCCACGATCACGCCGGCCACGAAAACGACGATCACCACCAGGGCGAAGACGATCGACAGCGTGCCCTGGATGAACGTATTGCGGACCACGTCGGCGATCTGATCAGGATTCTTGGCCGCGCCGTAGGCCGTGGCACCCGCATCCTGCGCGTCGCGGTAGCGGAGGTGTTGCGTCCAGTACCCGACCCTGGGATCGCCCGAGAAGATCTTCTGCCACGATGCGGTCAGGGTGACGACCAGATCCCAGATCAACGGCACCGCGGGTATCCACGCCCATTTCAGCAGGCCCTTCTTGATGACGACCACGGTGACCACGGTCAGCGCGATCGCGGCGAGCAGCTGATTGGCGATGCCGAACAGCGGGAACAGCGTGTTGATTCCGCCCAGCGGATCGGTCACGCCCATCAACAGGATGCTGCCCCAGCCGGCGACCACGAGCACGCTGCAGACCCACGCCCCGGCCCGCCAACTCGGATCCTTCAGCTTGCGCAGCGGCCCGCCCAGGTTGCTCAACCCATCCGAGAGCATGAACCGCGCGACCCGGGTGCCGGCGTCGACGGTGGTGAGGATGAACAGCGCCTCGAACATGATCGCGAAGTGATACCAGAAGGCCTTGAGGCCCGCGCCTCCGAACACCTGGTGCAGTACTTCGGATATACCGATCGCCAGAGTGGGCGCACCGCCCGTTCTGGAGACGATCGACTCTTCACCGACATCCTCTGCCGCTTGGGTGATCTGTTCGGGCGTGATGTCCGCCCCGGACAGCCCGAGCCCGTTGACATAGGCTGCGGCGGTCTCCGCGGTGCCGCCGGTCTGGGCGGTGGGTGCGTTGAGCGTGAAGTACAGGTGTTGGTTGAGGATGGCCGCGGTGATCAGCGCCATGATCGCGACGAACGACTCGGTGAGCATGCCGCCGTAGCCGATCAACCGCATCTGACTTTCCTTCTCCACCAGCTTCGGTGTGGTCCCCGAGGAGATCAGTGCGTGGAAACCCGACAGCGCGCCGCAGGCAATCGTGATGAACAGGAACGGGAACAGTGAACCGGCGAACACCGGCCCGTCGCCGCGGGTGGCGAACTCCGAGATGGCGGGGGCCTGCATCACCGGCTGGGCGATCAGGATTCCGACGGCCAGTAGCGCGATGGTGCCGACTTTCATGAAGGTCGACAGGTAGTCGCGAGGAGCCAGCAGCAACCACACCGGCAGCACCGAAGCGGCGAACCCGTAGATGATCAGGCACCAGGACAGGGTCACCTTGGACAACGTGAACCAGTCGGCGCCCCAGGAGGTTTCGGCGACCCAGCCACCGGACACCACGGCAAGCAACAGCAGCGCGACACCGATCAAGGACACCTCCGACACCCGGCCGGGGCGCAGGAAGCGCAGGTACACGCCCATGAACAGGGCGATCGGAATGGTCATGGCGATGGAGAACACGCCCCACGGGCTTTCGGCCAGGGCACCCACGACCACCAGCGCCAGCACCGCCAACAGGATCACCATGATGGTCAGCACCCCGATGATCGCGGCCGCACCGCCGATGGAGCCCAACTCGTCGCGGGCCATCTGGCCCAGCGAGCGCCCCCGGCGGCGCGTCGAGATCGACAGCACCAGGTAGTCCTGCACACAACCGGCCACCACCGCGCCGATGATGATCCAGATGGTGCCGGGCAGATAGCCCATCTGCATGGCCAACACCGGGCCGACCAGCGGACCGGCGCCGGCGATGGCGGCGAAGTGGTGACCGAACAGCACCCGCCGGTCGGTCGGCATGTAGTCGGTGTCGTTCTCGAAAAGCTCGGCCGGAGTGGCATTGTCGTCGCGGGGCCGGACGATCTTCATCTCGATCAGCCGGGCGTAGAACCGGAAGCCGATGACATAGGTGCAGATTGCGGCGATGACGAACCAGACCGCGTTGACGGTCTCCCCGCGGAAGAAGGCGATAACCGCCCAAGCGACCGCTCCCAGCACCGCGATGGTAGCGAAGAGCGCCTTGTGCTTGCCGGTGATCGGAGAACGGTCGATGATCGCCACCGGCGGCAGATCTTTGTCGGTGCGGATATAGGTGACGTCGCCGTCGTGCTCCTCGATGCGGTCCGCCGGTGGGGCGTCCGGTGTTGCCACGGTCTCTCCTCGCTCGCCCAATGTCGTACGCGTCGTCTGATCCTTCCATCGAGCCAAACCGCGTGCCATCGAATCCCGGTTTCCGAACCGTTGCGGCGAACCACGGACAAATCAGCGCAGGAACGCGCGCACGGTATCGATCGCGTCAGCCTCTTCCGGAGCCTTGTCGTCGCGGTAGCGCAGCACCCGAGCGAAGCGCAGCGCGACCCCGCCTGGGTAACGGCTGGACCGTTGGACTCCGTCGAACGCGATCTCGACGACCTGCTCGGGCCGGACCGTGACCACCCAGCCGTCGTCGCTCACCTCCAGTTCCCGGAAATGCTCGGTCTGCCAGGCGAGCATCGCGTCGGTCATGCCCTTGAACGTTTTGCCCAGCATCACGAATCCGCCGGTGTCCGGATCCCGGGCGCCCAGATGGATGTTGGAGAGCTTGCCGGTGCGTCGCCCGGACCCGCGTTCGACGGCCAGCACAACGAGGTCGAGGGTGTGTACCGGCTTGACCTTGAGCCAGCCGGCGCCGCGGCGGCCGGCCTCATATGGCGCCGTCGGCGACTTCGCCATCACGCCCTCATGTCCGGCGGACAGGGTGCGGTCCAGGAACTCTTGCGCGACCGCGGTGTCGGTGGTCACGACACGGTCAACACGCCGGTCTTGAGGTACGAGTACGTCGAGCGACGCCAGTCGGTGCTCGGTCGGCAGATCGAGCAGATCCTGGCCGTCGAGGTGCAGCAGATCAAAGAAGAAGACCGACAACGGTTCGAGGTGGTTCGGGGTCTTGCGGCCGAACCGCGCGGCCGTGACCTGAAACGGGTGGGGGCGCCCGTCGGGGCGCAGGGCGATGGCCTCGGCGTCGGCGATCAGGTTGGTGGCCGGCAGGGCCAGCGTCGCCTCGACCACCTCGGGTAGTCGGTGGGTGACGTCGTCGAGGCTGCGCGTGAACACCGACACGGCCGAGCCTCGGCGGTGGATCTGCACGCGGGCGCCGTCCAGCTTCGCCTCCAGAATGGCTGCACCGCCGAGGCGTTCGAGCGCGTCGGCGACATCGGTCGCGGTCTGCGCGAGCATCGGCCCGACGGGGCGACCGACCTTCAACCGGAACTCGGCCAGGGCGGTGCGCCCACCGGTCAGCGCCGCTGCGGCGACGGATGGCAGGTCACCGGCGAGCATCGCCGCGCGCCGCACCTCGGCCGCCGGAATGTCGGACGCCCGGGCTACCGCGTCGGCCATCACCCCGGTCAGGGCGCCCTGGCGTAATTCGCCACCCAGGAGTCGTCGCAGGAAGGTCTGCTCCGCCTCGGTCGCTGTCTGGAACAACTCACGGACCAACTCGGCGCGTAGCGCCTGAGAGCCCTTGCCGGAGACCGCGCCGATCCGGGTGAACCGCTCATCGACCCCGTCGACCGTCAGGGTCGGGTTCTGCGCAGACACCGGCAAGGAGCGCAGAGCCGCCCAGCCCACCCCGATCTGACGTTGCGGCAATTCCCCGGACAGCCAGGACACCGTCACCGCCACCGACCGGGCGTCGCCCTCGGCGGCGGTCAACGCCAGCAGAGCCGCGATGCGGTCGACCTTCGCCAGCCGCGCCGACGCTGCTGCGATGTCGGCGGATGCGGCGGCGACGTCGGCGAGCAACACGTCCTCAGCGTGCCACGGGGCTCAGACAACCTCCGGCGTTTGGTCGAGTACCTGCCTGAGGACCGTCGCCTGCGATCGCAGGTCGGCGGCGCGCTCCCGGTGCCCGTGCGCGAGGTATTGGTCTGCCGCGGTGAGCCGTTCGTCGACCTCGGCCTGGATGAGGGCACGAATCTCGGCATCGCCGAGTGTGCGGCGGGCGACCTCGGTCGAGCCCACGCCGGACACCGCGCCGGCGATCGGTCCACCGATGCGGGTGTCGGTCTGGTGGGCCCGCGGTGTCTCGGCGTTGTCGATAGCACTCAGCGCCGACCGGAGAGCGGCGACGCCGGCGGCGTCGCGGGACTTGCGCGCCGACAGCAGGGACTCGCGGAGTTGGTCGCGCCAACGCTGTGCCGGTGTCATGGCGGGTGAACTTAACCGCGTCGTCGAGCGGCGTCGAGGGATTTATGCACGCTCGTCGGCGCCGAAGGTGCGCTGAGTGTCGACATAATGCGGCGTGTCGGGAGGCAAACACGCACCGTCGCGGTGCCGGGGGACCGGCAAGGCCAACCCGAAAGGCTTACGGGAAGGCTCGATGAGATAGGTTGCTTTACGATTTCGGTCATTTTTGGAAAGGGAGCTAGATGGAGATCGAAGGCAAGAAGGCTATCGTCGTCGGCGGCGCGTCCGGCTTCGGCCGGGCGACTGCCGAGGCACTGGCCAAGCGCGGTGCCAGTGTGGCCGTCCTGGACCGGCCGCAGTCCAAGGGCCAGGAAGTGGCCGACGCGATCGGGGGGTCGTTCTTTCCCGTCGACGTCACCGACTTCGACGGCACCGAGAAGGTGCTGGAAGAGGCGGTCGGTGCCCTGGGCGGCCTGCACATCATCGTGACCACCGCCGGTGGCGGTATCGGCGAGCGCACCGTCAAGAAGGACGGCCCGCACAGCCTGGACTCGTTCCGCTCCACCATCGACCTCAACCTGATCGGCACGTTCAACATCAGCCGCCTGGCGGCCTGGCACATGAGCAAGAACGAGCCGGTCGATGCCGAGGCCGAGGAGCGCGGCGTCATCATCAACACCGCCTCCATCGCGGCGTTCGAGGGCCAGATCGGTCAGGTCGCCTACACCGCGTCGAAGGCCGCCATCGCCGGCATGTGCCTGACCATGGCAAGAGATCTCGGCAGCTTGGGAATTCGTGCATTGGCCATCGCGCCGAGCCTGTTCGCCACCGGTCTGACCGAGGGCATCCCCGACGAGTTCGCCGCGGTGCTGACCAAGGACGCCGCGTTCCCCAAGCGTCTGGGCAAGCCCGAGGAATACGCCAAGCTCGCCGTGGCGATCGCCGAGAACCCCATGCTCAACGGACAGTGCCTGCGTTTGGACGCCGGTCAGCGCTTCGCCCCCAAGTAGAGTGATTTCGGGGTGGTCAGCGGGCGCTGAGCGTCGCTGACCACCCCGAAATCACAACCGGGGAGGCGTCATGGCGACCATCGCAGACCAGGTCATCTCCGCGCTGACACTGAGCGGGGTCCGGCGGGTCTACGGCCTTCCCGGTGACAGCCTCAACGGATTCACCGACGCGATCCGGCGCAGCGGCGAAATCACCTGGCAGCACGTCCGTCACGAGGAAACCGCAGCATTCGCCGCGGCCGCCGACGCCGCACTGACCGGTCAACTGGCGGTGTGTGCGGGCAGCTGCGGCCCGGGCAATCTGCACTTGATCAACGGACTGTTCGACGCGCAGCGCAGCCGCGTTCCGGTGCTGGCGATCGCCGCGCACATCCCGCGCACCGAGATCGGGTCGGAATACTTCCAAGAGACCCATCCGCAGGACCTCTTCCGCGAGTGCAGCGTGTACTGCGAACTGGTCAGCACCCCCGAGATGGCGCCGCGCATCCTGCAGATGGCGATGCGCGCGGCCGTCGAGGAGGGTGGTGTCGCCGTCGTCGTCATCCCGGGCGAGATCTTCCTGCAACGCGCGGGGGAGACCGGCTGGGCGACTTGCCCGGTGCGCCCGACGCGATCGATCGTGCGTCCGGACGACGAGTCGGTACGCCGGGCCGCCGGCATCCTGAATTCGGCCGAGCGCGTCACCATCCTCGGCGGCGCGGGCGTGGCCGGTTCCCACGACGCACTCATCGAACTGGCGTCGACCCTGCAGGCCCCCGTCGTTCACGCGTTGCGTGGCAAGGAATTCATCGAGTACGACAACCCGTTCGACGTCGGGATGACGGGGCTGCTCGGCTTCGCCTCGGGTTACAAGGCCATCAAAGAGGCGGACACGCTGCTGATGCTGGGGACCGACTTCCCGTATCAGCAGTTCTATCCCGAGGGTGCCACCGTGGTCCAGGTCGATATCCGGGGCCGCAATCTCGGTCGTCGCACCCCGGTCGATCTCGGTCTGCGCGGCAGCGTCGCCGACACCCTGGCCGCACTGCAGCCGCTGCTGCGACGCAAAACCAACCGGGACCACCTGGACCGGTCGCTACGCCACTACCGCAAGACCCGTGCCACACTCGATTCACTGGCCGTCAACGACCGGGACAAGACCCCCATCCGCCCGGAATACGTTGCCGCGCTTGCCAATCAACTCGCCTCGGACGACGCGGTGTTCACCTGTGATGTCGGGTCTCCGGTGGTGTGGGCGGCCCGGTACCTGACCATGAACGGCAGGCGCAGGCTGATCGGGTCCTTCAACCACGGCACCATGGCCAACGCGCTGCCGCACGCGATCGGCGCGCAGACCGCGTTCGGAGACCGGCAGGTGATCGCCTTGGCCGGGGACGGCGGCCTGACCATGCTCTTCGGTGAGCTGGTGACGCTGATCCAGAACCGGTTGCCGGTCAAGGTCATCGTGTTCAACAACTCGTCACTGAACTTCGTCGAGTTGGAGATGAAGGCCGCGGGCATCGTCACGTTCGGCACCGACCTGGTCAACCCCGATTTCGCCGCGGTGGCCCAGGCCATGGGCATGTTCGGCCGCCGGGTCACCGAACCGGGTGAGCTGCAACGGGCCATCGCCGATGCCCTCAGCCACGACGGCCCCGCAGTGGTCGACGTGCACACAGCGCGCCAAGAACTCTCGATTCCGCCGGCGATCACCGTCGAACAAGCAAAAGGTTTCTCGCTCTACGCGATTCGCACCATCCTGGCCGGGCGAGCCGACGAACTCCTGGATCTGGTCACCACCAACGTGGCGCGCCGCATCCTGGACTGAGGGCTCTCAGGCCGGGCGCGGAATGGCCGCGGCCGTGCTCTGGCCCAACCACTTCGGAATGGCTCGGCGAACGTCAGCAGGACCTGACAGTGCGACACTGCCGTCGAGCACCGCTCGTGCCCAGCCGATATCTCCGCGCCAGATCTCGGTCAACGTGCGCAGACGGGTCTGCACGGTGCCTGCCACCTCGTAGCCCGGATCGAAATCGCAGACATCGGCCTGCCCGTCGCTCACCGTGAGCCACCACCGCGAGGCCTTGGCCGCCACCTCGTCGAAGACGAACGCGACCGTCGTTCGTGACCGCGGCCAGTCAGCGACGGGGATGGTGCGGCGTATATCCCACATCAGCAGGTGCGGGTCGAGATCCTCTTCACCGAGTTCACCGATCCACCGCACCCCCCACGAGCCGAGCGCGTCGACCACGGCGGCGAGCTCCTGGCCGCACGGAGTGAGGGAATAGCTGGTTCGTCCGTCCACCTCGGAGCGCTCGATGACTCCGGCGCGAGCCAGTGACTTGAGCCGTTTGGACAGCAGCGCCGGTGACATCTTCGGGACCCCGCGGCGCAGATCGTTGAAATGGGCACTGCCCCGGAGCAGTTCCCGGACCACGAGCAAGGTCCAACGTTCGTCGAGCAGCTCCATGGCCTTGGCCACGGGACAGAACTGGCCATATGTGGACATCGGCGGTCTACCTCCCCGGAGCGTGCGCGGTGTCCTAAGTACACCGCTGTCGGGGCCCAGAAGCCAGTACAGATCCAGAACCAGGTCCGCTACAGATCTGGTACTGGAATGACCGCGCGGCGAGGGCCGACGATGAAGCCCACCCGCAAGAAGGAGTGCTGCCATGAACCTCATGACCACAGACAGTGAGCTGGAGGCCAAACATCGGGCGCTGTGGGCGCTGGGTGACTATGCGGCGATCGCCGCGAATATCGTGCGTCCACTGGGGCCCGTGCTGGTCGGGGCCAGTGGGGTCGGGCCGGGTGACCGTGTGCTGGACGTGGCCGCCGGGACCGGCAACGTGGCCATTCCCGCCGCCGCGGCCGGTGCCCGGGTTACCGCCAGCGATCTGTGTCCCGAACTGGTCGAACAGGGACGGCGGCTGGGAGCGGACGCAGGGGTGACCATCGACTGGGCCGAGGCCAATGCCGAGGCATTGCCGTATGACGACGGTTCCTTCGACACCGTGCTGTCCTGCATCGGGGTGATGTTCGCGCCGCACCACCAGCAAGCCGCCGAGGAACTGCTGCGGGTGACGCGGCCGGGCGGACGGATCGGGTTGATCGCATGGACACCAGAAGGATTCATCGGGCAGCTGTTCGCCACGATGAAGCCGTATGTGCCCGCACCGCCGCCCGGAGTGTCACCTCCGCCGCTGTGGGGTGACGAAGAATACGTGCGCACCTTGCTGGGCGACCGGGTCGGCGAGTTGACCTGTGAGCGCAGGGAACTGGACGTCACCGTGTACCCCGACGGCGCCGCGTTCCGTGACCACTTCAAGGCCAACTACGGCCCGACAATCTCGGCGTACCGGGCCATCGCCGCCGATGCCGAGCGGGTTGCGGCACTCGACGCCGAGATCGCCGCGCTCGGCGATCGATTCCTCACCGGCGCGACGATGCCCTGGGAATACCTACTGACAGTGACGAACCGGCACTGATCGCCGGGGGCAGCTGGCACCATGACTGCATGCCCGACGACGTACAGGAATTGCCGACGCTCAGTGCCACCGATCAAGACGCCATTGCGCGCTGGCTGCGAGACCAGCGGATCGGCACGACCCTGACCGATGTGGCACCGCTGACCGGCGGCACCCAGAACATCGTGGTGGGCATGAACGTCGACGGCCGTCGAATGGTGTTGCGGCGACCGCCCTTACATCCTCGGCCGACCAGCGACAAGACCATGCTGCGGGAGATCGCGGTGCTGCGCACACTCGCGGGCTCGGCCGTGCCGCATCCGGGTTTCATCGCAGCTTGCACCGATCTCGATGTGATCGGCGTGGTGTTCTACCTGATGGAGGAGGTCGACGGGTTCAACCCGGGCACCGAGGTCGCGCCGGCCTATCAGAACGCTGACCTGCGATACCGCGTCGGGTTGTCCTACGCCGCGAGCCTGGCCGAACTGGGCAACGTCGGGTGGGAGAACAGCGAACTCGCCGCGATCCGACGGCCGGGTTCCTTTCTGGCGCGGCAGGTTCCGCAGTTCCTCGGGCTGCTCGACAGCTACCGCCACGAGCGCTACTCACCCGAGTCGCTGGCGGGAGTGGCAGAGCTCTCGCAATGGCTGGAGGACAACCGCCCGCCCGATGCCGAACCCGGCATCATGCACGGCGACGCGCACCTCAACAACGTGCTCTTGCGCTGGGACAAGCCCGAACTGGCCGCGTTCATCGACTGGGAGATGTGCACCATCGGCGATCCGCTGCTCGATCTCGGGTGGATGTTGGTGTGCTGGCCCGATGAGCCCAATCCGATCAACGCGGGGTCGGCGCTGGCAGCGCTCGGTGGTCTGGCCCACCGCAGCGAGCTCATCGAGGCCTACCGCGCGGCGGGGGGTCGCCAAACCGACCGGCTGGATTGGTACGTGGCGTTGGCCTGCTTCAAGTTGGGCATCGTCATCGAGGGCACCTGGTCGCGCTACCTGGCCGGGCGGGCCAGCCGCGATGCCGGCGAGCAACTGCACGCGTCGGCGGAGAACCTGCTCACGCTCGGGACCCGGGTCGCCAAGGGAGACAACCCGTTCGGTTGAGTTCCTATGGCGAGCAGACACATATGTACCCGACACGCCGGAGTTTTGGGTACATATGTGTCTGCTCGCGCGGAGAAATCAGTACGTGTCGAGCGCAAGCTTGACGGCGAGGGCCACGCCCGCCGCGCCGATCAGGAATCGCAGCGGGGTGGCCGGTGCATGCCGCACGATCACCGGGCCCAGCCGTGAGCCGATCAGACAACCGGCGCCCAACGGGATGACGGCGGGCCAGTACACCGGGGCCACCACGATGAACGCCACCGCGGCGACCAAGTTGGCGACACCGAGGATCGCGTTCTTGGCGGCGTTGGCGTGCGCGAGCGTCGCGCCCCCGGTCCGCAGTAGCAGCGCCAGCAGCAGCACGCCCGCAGCGGCACCGAAATAGCCGCCGTAGATGGTGATCAGGAAGATCGCTGCGGCCTCCATGGCCACCTTGATCCGATGCTCCCGATGATCGGCCACCCGGGTCGGACGCCGGCGGCCCCGTGGCAGCAGGATCGCCACCGACGCAAATGCCAACAGCAGCGGGACAACCTTCTCGAAGCCCTCGGCCGGCGTGCAGAGCAACAGAGCCGCGCCGACCGCCCCACCGACTACCGCGACCGGGATGATCCGCTTGATCCACGCGCGTTGCCCAGCCAGTTCGGGCCGCGACCCCCACACCGAACCGATGCCGTTGAACACCAACGCCACGGTGTTGGTGACATTCGCCGTGACCGGAGGCAAACCGACAAGCAGCAGGGCGGGATACGTGGCCACCGAGGCCAGGCCGGCGATACTGCCGGTGAGTCCGCCGCCGATGCCGGCGACGACCAGCAGGATGACCTCACCGGCACTCATGTGGTTCCCACCCGGCCGAGACTACGGAGCCAAAGTGTTTGCATCGCCGGCCGGGCTGCGTCTAGCATCGCCAACGTGCCAAGGCGACTCGTAGTAGCAACCCGCAGCGGGGTCTGATCAAGACCGACCCCTCGCTGTGGGTCGTTCGCTACTTCGTCGGTCAAATCCTCTGAGCAAGAGAAGACCGGCACATGCACATCAGCACCCCCACACCGCAGTCCAGCGCAATAGCGTCGTTCGCCGCGCATTTCACCAACCCGCTGCCGCGCGGGCTGCGCGAAGCCGGTGAGTCAGCGTCCTGGGACCAGTTCCTCGATGAATACGCCGCGAGTCCGGGCGCATTGAAACTGGGGCAGTGGACCTGCACCGACACCGAACGCGCGGCCAGCAGGCTGGGGCCGCAGGCTCGCCACTACCGGGCCACTCTGGCAGTGGGCGACACCATCAGCACGTCGAGCGCAGCCGCGACTGGACCCGTCGCCGCGCTGACCGAGATGCTCTACGAGCGTGGGATCACCGTCGAGACCCAGTCGTTTCATCAACTGCCCACCGGTGGTCAGACCGCAACTTTCATCGAAGGCTGCGACGGCCTGCACAACGAGTGGGCGATGGGACTGGCCGACGATCCCGAACACTCGGCGCTGTACGCCGTGATCGCCTGCGCCAACCGGCTGATGAAGTCGGTCTGACCACGCGGGCTCGACGCCGAATGCGTCAGTGCAGCGGGCGTAGCACGATCGGCATGCCGTCGATCGGCACCGGCATGCCGCCGTAGTCGTAGTGCGGCTGGTAACCGGGGCTGGCGAGCTCGAGCTTGTAGCGACGCAGAAGGCGGTGCATGACGGTCTTGATCTCGAGCTGGCCGAAGACCATGCCGATGCACTTGTGCGCGCCTCCGCCGAACGGGGCGAACGCGTAGCGGTGTTTCTTGTGCTCGCTGCGCGGCTCGGCGAAACGATCCGGGTCGAACTTCTCGGGATCGGTCCACAGCTCGGGCAGTCGGTGGTTCATCGACGGCCAGGTCACGACGCTGGTGCCGGCCGGGATGAAGTAACCCAGCAGGTCGGTGTCGCGTACCGCCTCGCGGAAATTGAACGGCAGCGGAGTCATCATCCGCAGCGACTCGTTGATCACCAGGTCGTAGGTCTCCAGCTTGTCCAGTGCCTCGAAGTCCAACGGCCCGTCGCCGATTCGCGCGGAGTCGTCCCGCAGGCGCTCCTGCCACTCCGGGTTGGCCGCCAGGTGGTAGGCCATCGTCGTCATCGTCGAGGTCGAGGTGTCGTGGGCGGCCATCATCAAAAAGATCATGTGGCTGATGATCTGGTCATCAGTGAAGGACTGCCCGTCCTCGTCGGCCGAGTGACACAGCACGCTGAACATGTCGGTACTTTCCGACCGCCGCTTCTCAGTGATGCGGCTGGCGAAGTACTCCTCGAGGGTCTTGCGGGCCTGGATGCCTCGCCACCACTTCAAGGGCGGCACAGGTGTGCGGACGATGGCGTTGCCGGCTCGGGTAGTGGTGGTGAACGCATTGTTGACCGTGGTGACCAGGGCTCGGTCGGTCCCTGCCGGCACACCCATGAACACCTCTGAGGCGATGTCGAGCGTGAGCTCCTTCATCGCCGGGTGGATGAGGAACCGCGGGTCGTCGGCCACCCAGTCGTTGGCCAGCACAGCCGAAGCCACCGAGTCGATATGGGAGATGTAGCCGCTCAGCCGGGTGCGGGTGAAGGCCTCCTGCATGATCCGGCGGTGGAACATGTGCTCGTCGAAGTCGAGCATCATCAGCCCGCCGTCGAAGAACGGCCCGATGATCGGATGCCAGGCACGCTGCGAGAAATCCTTGTTGCGGTTGGAGAACACGGCCTGGGTGGCGTCAGGGCCCAGCGCCATCACCGACGACAGGGCCGGCGACTGGGAGTAGTAGATCGGGCCGTTCTTGCGGTACTGCTCGAGAATGTAGTCCGGGCCGCCGCGGAACGTCTCGATCATGTGACCGATGACCGGCAGACCCGAGTCGCCCATGATCGGCTTGAGGCCGCTGCCCGCCGGCGGTTCTGCGAACACGAACTTGTCCCAGTTCTTGGCCTTGAGCTTCTTCTCCAGTGCGCCCATGCCGGGCATGGTGCTGGGCGTCGGGGTGAATCGACGCTTGGCCTGATCGAGCAGGTAACGCGGGGTGCTGATGGTTGCCATGGGCTGCTCCTGACCATAAAAGCCTGACGAAGTGTGGTCGAACTCACCACTTGTGGCCATCCTGACTGTCAGACTTGACGCATGTCAAGTTTTGAACTGGCGCGTCGCGAGTGCGAAGGTCTAATGCCATGACAGCCGAATCGATACCCGCGAGCGGCGATGACTCCACCGGGCGCCCGCAGGCCCGTCGGAGCCGCGGCGACCGGCAACGCGAAGCCATCGTGACGGCTGTCCGGGAGCTCCTCGAAGAGCACTCCTTCGCCGACCTGTCGGTGAGCACCATCAGCGAACGCGCCGGGGTGGCCCGGTCGGGCTTCTACTTCTACTTCGATTCGAAGTACGCGGTGCTGGCCGTGATTTTGGCCGACGCCATGGAAGAACTCGCCGCACTGACGCACGACTACGCGCCCCGCGAGGCCGGCGAGACGCCGGCGGCGTTCGCCGAGCGGATGGTGGGCAGTGCCGCGGCGGTCTTCGCCACCAACGACCCGATCATGGCGGCCTGCACGGTCGCCCAGAACACCGATGCGCAGATCCGCGATCTGATGAACGATTTCGAGGACGCCGTCATCGACAGGATCGTGGGCCTCGTCGAACAAGACGAGGGCGCCCGCCCTATTTCCGATGACCTGCCCGCCCTGGTGCGGACCCTGGTGGCGACCACGGCGATGACGTTGTCGCACGACTCGGCATTCGTCGGCCGCAGCGCCGATCCGGCCCGCGCGCTCGACGTGGTGGAGCGGCTGTGGCTCAACGCACTGTGGGGTGGCCAAGAGGGTTAGCGCCACAGGTAAGGTCACCGCTATGGGGAGTGATACCACGGGTAACGGTCGGGCGGACTTTCGCAACAAGAAGTGCTTGATCACCGGCGCTGCCAGCGGCATCGGCCGGGCCACCGCGCTGGCGCTGGCCGCCCGAGGGGCCGAGCTGTACCTGACCGACCGGGACGAAGTCGGTCTGGCCCAGACTGTGGCCGACGCCAGAGCGCTCGGTGCCCAGGTACCCGCACACCGGGCCCTGGACATCTCCGACTACGACCAGGTGGCGGCGTTCGCCGCCGACGTCCACGCGGCGCACTCGTCGATGGACGTGGTGATGAACATCGCCGGGGTTTCGGCCTGGGGGACCGTCGACAAACTGACCCATCAGCACTGGCGCTCGATGATCGACATCAACCTGATGGGCCCGATCCACGTCATCGAGACGTTCCTGCCGCCGATGGTGCAGGCCCGCCGGGGCGGGCACCTGGTGAACGTGTCCTCGGCCGCAGGCATCGTCGCGCTACCGTGGCACAGCGCCTACAGCGCCAGCAAGTACGGGCTGCGGGGGCTGAGTGAAGTACTGCGTTTCGACCTGGCCCGGCACCGCATCGGGGTATCCGTCGTGGTACCCGGCGCGGTGAAAACCGGCCTGGTGCAGACGGTTCAGATCGCCGGGGTGGATCGGGAGGATCCGAACGTGCAGAAATGGGTGGACCGGTTCGCCGGCCACGCCATCTCGCCGGAGAAGGCCGCCGACAAGATCTTGGCCGGTATGGCTCGCAACCGCTTCCTGATCTACACCTCGGCCGACATCCGTGCCCTGTACGCGTTCAAGCGCGTGGCGTGGTGGCCGTACAGCGTGGCCATGCGGCAGGTCAACGTGCTTTTCAGCCGGGCGCTGCGGCCGAAAACCGTCCAGCGCTAGCGTTTTCCCCAATGCCAGGACGGTGTGTTGAGCATGCCGAATCCGGTCACTTTCGTCTCGCCCCACTCCTTGTAGAGCTCCACCTCGATAGCGTTGCCCCGGTCCTCGTCGGCGGCCGGGGTGGTGTCGAGGAAATCCAGCAGGGCGTGCGAATGTGTCACGACCACCACTTGGGACTGTTTCGTGGCGGATCTGATCAGAGATGCCAGAGGACGGACCAGATCGGGATGCAACGAGGTCTCCGGCTCGTTGAGCACCATCAGCGACGGTGGCCGCGGGCTGGCCAGTGCCGTTGCCCACAGCAGGAAACGCAGTGTGCCATCGGACAATTCGGCTGCCCGGAGCGGGCGCAGCATGCCGCGTTGGCGTAGTTGGAGGTCGAACAGCCCGTCGTTGACCGCGACTGCGATGGTGGCGCCATCGAACGCCTCGGCCACCGCCCGTTCCAGGTCGTCGAAGCCGGCCTCGATGATCGTCTGCACCGCCGCAGCAAGGTCGGCGCCGTCGTCGGAGAGCACCGGGGTGCGGGTACCGATGTGGGGTTGGCGGGCCGGGGCCGCGGCGTCCACCCGGAACCCGTCGTAGAACCGCCAATCCCGCAACCGGTCGGAGACCGCTGAGAGCTCCGGCAGGGCATGCGGGTGGGCGTATTCGGCCAGCACGCTGTGATAGCTGGGCAGGGAGCGGGTCAACTCATCGAAGCCTCGTCCCGATTGCGCGGCCACCTCGGCGTAATCGCGGGTGCGGCTCACCAGTGTCGAGGCGGGTCGCAACACATGCCCGGCGAACACCACCTCGCGCTTGATCTCCGGGTCCTGCGCGAACGCCGTCGGGCCGGTGCCGGCCATCTGCGGCAGCCCCAGGTCGACGAGGTAGCCGAAGTCATCTGCGGCGAAGCCGAGTTCGAGGGACACCGGTCGGGTTCGGACGGTGCCCTGCGTCTGCGCATTGGGCTGTTCGGGACCGGCCCACAGCACCGACTGCAGGCCGCCCTCTCGGGCGAGTGAGCCGATCACCTGGCCTCGGCCGCAATCCGCCAGCAGTCGCAGTGCCCGATAGATGGAGGACTTGCCGGTGCCGTTGGCACCGGTGACCACCGTGAGTTCGGCCAGCGGCAGGATCACTTCCCGCAGGGAGCGGTAGCCGCGAATCGCGATGGTCTGCAACATGGCGTCGAGGCTATTGGTCGGCCCCGACAATCGGGGCGCTCGGGCGCTCCGGTGTGCTGTCATCCATCGACAGTTCCAGGCGCACGCCGAGCAGTCGGACCGGCCGGTCCAGCTCGAACTGATCGAAGACCGCCAGCGCGGTCTCGGTGACAACAGCGGCGTCCGTGCTCGGCGAACCGAGCTTGCGGATCTTGGTGCGGGTGTAGAAGGTGCTGGTGCGCACCGTGACCGCGACCCGGGTGACGATGCGTCCCTGCGCTACCACCTCGTCGAGGGTGCGGCGGGTCAGCTCGCGGATCGCGTCGTCCATGGCGGCGCGCTCGGTGAGGTCTTGCGCGAATGTGATGACGTGGCTGCGTGAGCGCGGAATCCAGGGCTCCGAGCTCACCTCCGTATCACCGCCGCCTTTGGCCAGCAACAGAATCCACAGCCCGGTGCTGGGACCGAATGCCGAGGTGAGCACGGTGGCATCGGTGGCGGCCAGATCGGCCACCGTGGTGATGCCCAGCGTGGCAAGCTTTTTGGTGGTCTTGGGGCCGACGCCCCACAGCGCATCGGGTGGGCGATCACCCATCACCGACATCCAGTTGGCCTCGGTGAGCACGTAGACACCTGCGGGTTTGGCCAGCCCGGTCGCCACCTTGGCGCGCTGCTTGTTGTCGCTGATGCCCACCGAACAGGACAGCCCGGTCTCGGCGGCGATCACCGTGCGGATGCGCTCGGCCAACTCGACCGGATCGCTGACCTCGGCGCCCAGATACGCCTCGTCCCAGCCCCAGACCTCCAGCGGGTGGCCGAGATCGCGCAGCAGGCCCATCACTTGTTCGGAGGCCTCGTCGTAGGCGTCCGGGTCTGATGGCAAGAACGTGGCGTCGGGGCACTTGCGCGCCGCGGTGCGCAGAGGCATCCCGGCGTGCACCCCGAATTCACGCGCTTCGTATGACGCGCAGGTGACCACCTTGCGGGGTTCGGCGGGATCACCGCTGCCACCGACGATGACGGGCAGGCCGTCGAGTTCGGGGTGCCGGCGCAGCTCCACCGAGGCCAGGAACTGGTCCAGGTCGACGTGCAGCACCCAGGCGGTCATGGCGCTAGTGGCCGCACAACTTGCGGGCGGTGTCCTGCCACGCCGCGGTGAGTTCGTCGAGGCTGCGGCCGAGGGTCAGCTGGTGAGCCAGGTAGTCGGGGTCGAGCAGCGCGATCAGGGCGTCGGCCTGTGTGTCGAGATCGCCTGTGGTACCCGCCGTTTCGAGCAGCATCCGGACATGCGTGCGGTGCAGGGTGAACGGGCCGGTGTAGCGCAGCGCGGGATCGCGGATCGCGTCGGACAACAACGCCTGGTGGCAGTGCACGAACCGGAGTCGGTCCGCACCGTAGGCCAGTAGCCGTTCCAGTGGCGGCGCGCCGGGCCCGAGCGGGGGCGGACCGAACATGAAGGCATCCTGTTCGGCGGTTTCGTCCTCGTCGAGCAACACCATCATCAGACCGGCACGGCTGCCGAACCTGCGGAACACCGTGCCCTTCCCGACGCCGGCCTCGATCGCGATATCGTCGGTGCTGACTGCGTCGGGGCCGCGTTCGGCGATGAGCCGGCGTGCAGCGTCGAGAATCAAGGCGCGGTTGCGGGCGGCATCCCCGCGTTCGGATGGCGCCGCGTCGATGCCCGCGAGCTGGGTCGGCCGGTCAGAGGCTGCCACAACTGCACTTTAACCCAGCTGGAATTAACCGGACCACAGTCCGGTTGATCGTTGCGAGAATCGATCGAGTCGAACAAGGGAGCGTGCAAATGGCCGATAAGAAGGTGCTGGTTCTGGTCGGGAGCCTACGGGCCGCGTCGGTGAATCGACAGATCGCCGAGCTGGCGGTGGAACAGGCGCCCGAAGGCGTGAGCCTGGAGATCTTCGACCGACTGGGGGAGTTGCCCTTCTATAACGAGGACATCGACACGGCGGACGTGGCCGAACCCGTGGTCGCGTTGCGCGCGGCAGCGGCCGAGGCCGGCGCTGCGCTTGTCGTGACCCCCGAATACAACGGAAGCATCCCGGGGGTGTTGAAGAACGCCATCGATTGGCTGTCGCGGCCGTTCGGTAACGGCGCACTCAACGACAAGCCGCTGGCGGTGGTCGGGGCGGCGCTCGGACAGTACGGCGGCGTGTGGGCGCATGACGAAACTCGGAAGTCTTTCGGCATCGCCGGGCCGCGCGTGGTCGAGGATCTCAAGCTCTCGGTGCCGTCCAAGACCCTCGACGGCAAGCACCCCAGGGAGAACGCCGAGGTGACCGAGGCGCTTCGCGATATTGTGGGCAAGCTCACACTTGAGGTCGGTTGAGGGTTCGTCTTCGCGTTTTGCCGTTCGCGCCACTTTCCGGCAAAATCTTGCCGCCGGCTGGGTCGTTCCGACCCGGCCGGCGGCTTTGCTGTTGGGGGGTCTTGCGCTTTGCGGCGGCCGGACTTGTCGGTGCCTGGTGCTACATCTGGTGGTGCGGTGCGACACGGTCTGTCAAGTCGAGCGCGACACGCCGTGGGTGTGGTTGCTGGCAAGCTTACGACCTGGGAATTTCAAAAATGTTATTCAGAACATGTTGTATGGCTTCGAACTGTCGGCCACTAGGTGTAGTGTCTGTGAGACCGACAGGCCACCACAGTTCGGGAGCCGGCCGGAGCGTAGCGAATCCGGCCGAGTCGGTTTCAAGACCAGCCGGGGAGCGGCTTCGACCGGCAGGAATTTTGGCGGCCCGAAGGTCGCTGAACTTAAGCGAAACGTAAGACCCGATCAGTTGCCAGTCACTTGTCTAGTTTGTTCACTTTCCGCAAGAGGAGCCGTACCGAAGATGACCGTCACCGTGTACACCAAGCCCGCATGCGTGCAGTGCAACGCCACCTACAAGGCGTTGGAAAAGCAGGGCATCGAGTTCGAGAAGGTTGACATCACCCTCGACAGCGAGGCCCGTGACTACGTCATGGCGCTCGGCTACCTGCAGGCCCCGGTGGTGGTGGCCGGCAACGAGCACTGGTCGGGCTTCCGCCCGGATCGGATCAAGGCTCTCAGCACGGTCGCGGCCAGCGCGTAACGAAAGGTCAATCAACCCGGGGAAGGACGGAGAACACGATGAGCCATCTCGTCTACTTCTCCAGTGTCTCGGAGAACACCCACCGCTTCGTCGAGAAGCTGCAGTGGCCTGAAGACCGCGTCACCCGGATCCCGCTGCACGGCCGCATCGAGGTGAACGAGCCCTACGTTCTGATCCTTCCCACCTACGGCGGCGGCCGTGCCACCCCCGACATCAACAACGGTGGCTATGTGCCCAAGCAAGTCATCGCCTTTCTGAACAATGAACACAATCGGTCGTTGATCCGCGGCGTCATCGCCGCGGGCAACAACAACTTCGGTGCGGAGTTCGCGTACGCGGGCAATGTGGTCTCGCGCAAATGCGGCGTGCCGTACCTGTACCGCTTCGAACTCATGGGAACCCCGGACGACGTCGAAGCTGTTCGTGCGGGGTTGAAAGACTTTTGGAAGGACCAGACGTGCCACCAACCGTCACAGCTGCAGAGCCTGTAACCACTCCCGGGCACACCCTGCCCGGAGAGACCGATTACCACGCGCTCAACGCGATGCTGAATCTGTACGACGCCGACGGCAACATTCAGTTCGACAAGGATGTGCGGGCCGCGCGGGAGTACTTCCTGCAGCACGTCAACCAGAACACGGTGTTCTTCCACAGTCAGGACGAGAAGCTCGATTATCTGATCGAGAAGGAGTACTACGAGCGCGAGGTGCTCGACCAGTACAGCCGCAACTTCGTCAAGAGCCTGCTGGACCGGGCATACGCCAAGAAGTTCCGGTTCCCGACCTTCCTGGGCGCGTTCAAGTACTACACCTCTTACACGCTCAAGACTTTCGACGGAAAGCGCTACCTGGAGCGCTTCGAGGATCGAGTCGTGATGGTGGCGCTCACCTTGGCCGCCGGTGACACCGTGCTGGCCGAGCAGCTCGTCGACGAGATCATCGACGGCCGGTTCCAGCCGGCCACCCCGACCTTCCTCAACTCGGGTAAGAAGCAGCGCGGCGAGCCGGTGTCCTGCTTCCTGCTGCGCATCGAGGACAACATGGAGTCCATCGGGCGCTCGATCAACTCGGCCCTGCAGCTGTCCAAGCGCGGTGGTGGAGTCGCCTTGCTGCTGACCAACATTCGCGAGCATGGCGCGCCGATCAAGAACATCGAGAACCAGAGCTCCGGTGTCATCCCGATCATGAAGCTGCTGGAGGATTCGTTCTCCTACGCCAACCAGCTCGGGGCGCGCCAGGGAGCCGGCGCGGTGTACCTGCACGCGCACCACCCCGACATCTACCGGTTCCTCGACACCAAACGCGAGAACGCCGACGAGAAGATCCGGATCAAGACGCTCTCACTGGGTGTCGTCATCCCCGACATCACCTTCGAGCTGGCCAAGAAGAACGAGGACATGTACCTGTTCTCGCCGTACGACGTCGAGAAGGTCTACGGCATCCCGTTCGCCGACATCTCGGTGACCGAGAAGTACTACGAGATGGTCGACGACGCGCGGATCCGCAAGACGAAGATCAAGGCTCGCGAGTTCTTCCAGACGCTGGCCGAGCTGCAGTTCGAGTCGGGCTACCCGTACATCATGTACGAGGACACCGTGAACCGCGCCAACCCGATCGCCGGCAAGATCACCCACTCCAACCTGTGCTCGGAGATCCTGCAGGTCTCCACCGCCTCGGAGTTCAATGACGATCTGTCCTACTCCAAGGTGGGCAAGGACATCTCGTGCAACCTGGGGTCGATGAACATTGCGAAGACGATGGATTCCCCGGACTTCGCGCAGTCCATCGAGGTGGCCATCCGGGCGCTGACCGCGGTGAGCGATCAGACCCACATCTGGTCGGTGCCGTCGATCGAACAGGGCAACAACAGCTCCCACGCGATCGGTCTGGGGCAGATGAACCTGCACGGGTACCTGGCCCGCGAGCGGATCCACTATGGCTCCGAAGAGGGCATCGACTTCACCAACATCTACTTCTACACCGTGCTGTTCCACGCCCTGCGGGCCTCGAATCTCATTGCGATCGAACGGGGTACGAGCTTCGGCGGATTCGAGGAATCGAAATATGCGTCGGGGGAGTTCTTCGACAAATACACCGAGCAGGCGTGGGAGCCGGTGACCGACAAGGTCCGGCAGATCTTCGCCGACGCCGAGATTCACATCCCGACCCAGGACGACTGGAAGCAGTTGAAGGAGTCGGTGCAGAAGCACGGCATCTACAACCAGAACCTGCAGGCCGTCCCGCCGACGGGGTCGATCTCCTACATCAACCATTCGACCTCCTCGATCCACCCGGTGGCGAGCAAGATCGAGATCCGCAAGGAAGGCAAGATCGGCCGCGTTTACTACCCGGCGCCGTACCTGACCAACGACAACCTGGAGTACTACCAGGACGCGTATGAGATCGGATACGAGAAGATCATCGACACCTACGCCGCGGCGACCCAGCACGTGGATCAGGGGCTGAGCCTGACGCTGTTCTTCAAGGACACCGCCAACACGCGCGACGTCAACAAGGCGCAGATCTACGCCTGGCGCAAGGGAATCAAGACGCTGTACTACATCCGGTTGCGGCAGATGGCCCTGGAAGGCACGGCCGTGGAGGGTTGCGTCAGTTGCATGCTGTAGGTGTGTTCTAGACAAGGCGCTGGCCAGGGAAAATGCTCCCTGGCCAGCGTTTTTGTATTCGGACCCCGGCGGGCAGGGCCGCGCGCGGGGCGGTTGTGCCATCGCCTGGGCAGAGGTGAGATTTCCACCACTGAACGAGCAAAGACGTTGAGATTCGATGTGGAGTCCGCCACGCCCGAACCGGCAATCTGAACTGCATCACGACGCGCTCGGCGCAGGGAGGAATCAACAGATGAGCAACACAGCAGCCCGCCCGGAGTACTTCGACGTGGTCATCATCGGCGGAGGCATCTCGGGTATCGGCGCCGCGGCGTACATCACCAAGGAGTTCCCGAACAAGACGGTGGCCCTGCTGGAGGGACGCGACTCCGTCGGCGGTACCTGGGACCTGTTCAAATACCCCGGCATCCGCTCCGACTCCGACCTGCACACCTTCGCGTACGAGTTCAAGAGCTGGAAGGACGAGAACGCGATCGCCGACGCTCCACTGATCCTGGACTACCTCAAGGAGACCGTTGACGAGTACGGGCTCGGCGACAAGATCCGCTACCGGCACAAGGTTGTCTCCGCGGCGTGGTCGAGCGACGACGCCGAGTGGCTGCTCGACGTCGACGCGATGGAGGCCGACGGGACGGTGCGGCGTGAGGTGATCAAGGCCGGTTGGGTCTTCGGCGCCACCGGCTACTACAACTACGAGGAGGGCTTCACCCCGGAGTTCGCAGGCCGAGAGGACTTCACCGGCGACATCATCCACCCGCAGCACTGGCCCGAGGGGTACGACTACTCCGGCAAGAAGGTCGTGGTGATCGGCAGTGGCGCCACGGCGATCACGCTGATCCCGTCGATGCTCAAAGGCGACGGCGCGGCCGCGCACGTGACGATGCTGCAGCGGACGCCGACTTACATCTTGACCCTGCCCCGCGTGGATGCGCTGAGCCTCAAGCTCACCCGCCTGCTGGGCGAGCGCGGCGGCTACCTGGCGACGCGGTGGAAGAACATCCTCATCGACTGGACGATCGTCGAGTTGCTGACCCGGTTCCCCAACGCCTCCCGCCGCTACATCCGTAGCGTCAACGTCAAGGAGCTGCCCGCCGGTTTCGATGTCGACAAGCACTTCAACCCGCCCTACAACCCGTGGGAGCAGCGCCTCTGCCTCGCGCCCGACGGGGACTTCTTCAAGTCCATCCGCGACGGCCGGGCCTCGGTGGTGACCGACCGGATCCGGCGGTTCACCCCCACCGGTATCGAACTCCAGTCCGGCGAGCACCTGGACGCCGACGTCATCGTCACCGCGACCGGGCTGAACCTACGCATCTTCGGCGGCATCGACCTGACGGTGGACGGGCGTCCTATCGACCTGCCCAGCTCCGTGGTGTACCGCGGCATGATGCTCTCCGGCGTGCCCAACTGGATGAACGCGATCGGTTACACCAAGTCGTCCTGGACGCTGAAGATCGGGCTGCTCGGCAAGAGCATCATCGAGCTGTTGCGCCACATGGACACCCACGGCTACGACACCGTCGTCCCGCATGCGCCTGTCGGCGTCGGCACCCGCTCCATGCTCGACCTCAACTCGGGCTACATGCAGCGGTCCAAGGACGATCTGCCGCGCCAGGGCGACGCCATGCCCTGGAAGATGGAGAATGTCTTCCTCGACGACCGGAAGATGTACCGGGGTTCGGTGATCGACGAGAACCTCCGGTTCAGCTCGCGCCTCGAGCGCGAATTCGGCGGCCGCGCCGTCGTGGAAGAGGCACGTTCATGACCGTGACCGCCAAGGCGCCCGCGCCCGCCGCTGCACCGGCTGCGCTGACCATTCCCGAGCGGCTCCAGCGCGGCGCGTTCACCGCGCTCGGGCGCGTCCCCGGCCGCCTGCTCGGCCGGCTGGCGCCGCGGGTGGTCAACGCCGACGGCGACGTGATGGCGCCCGAGATCGCCCTGATGCTCAAGGCCTCCGCAGGTGCGCCGGACTTCAGCGACGGCACCCCGGAGCAAGCACGCGCGATCGTCGCGCACGACTACCGGGTGTTCGCCGACAAGGCGCCCTCGGGCGTGCGCGTCGAGCCGGAGATTGTGATGTCAGGCGGCCTGCGCGCCACCCTGTACCGGCCCGCCGCACCGTCGAACGCACTGGTCCTGTTCCTGCACGGCGGTGGATTCGTCCTGAGCAGCCGGCAGGATTACGACGTGCCCGTCCGCCTGATCGCGGACGGCGCCGGGGTCAACGTGCTCTCTGTCGAGTACGGCCTGGCGCCGGCGTCGCCGTTCCCCGGGCCCGTCGACGACGCGGTCACAGCCTGGCGGTTCGCTGTCGAGCACTGCGCCGAGTGGGGGATCGACCCCACGCGGATCGTGCTGCTCGGCGACAGCGCAGGCGGAAATCTGTGTGCCGTGCTCGCGAACGACCTCGCGGGCCAGACGATTCGGCCCTACCTCCAGGTGCTGATGTACCCCTTCGTGGACGCGGCGGGGGTCTACCCTTCGCGGCAGGAGTTCGCGGGCAACTCCGCACTGTCGGCGAAGCAGATCGACTGGCTGGCGAACCTGTACGTGCCCGGCCGCGAAGACCGTTTCGACCCGCGGATCTCGCCCATGCTCGCCGAGGACCTGTCCGGCGCGCCGCCGACCCTGCTCACGGTGGCCGGATTCGACCCGCTCCGCGACGAGGCGCTCGCCTACGCCGAGCGGCTCACCGAATCCGGTGTCCCGGTGCGCGTGTTCCGCGAGGGCGGCCTCGTGCACGGCTACATCTCGATGACACGGATCAGCCCCACTGCCCGCGCCGCCGTCGACCGCGTCGCCGGCGCCATCCGCACCTCCCTCAAGGAGAGCCGATGAGCACCACCCGCATGGTCCTGATCCTCCTCGCGGACCTCGCGATGGTCATCGCCGGCTTCTACTACGGCTACAAGCTGCTCCGCGGGTTCCGCAACTTCCTGCTCGGCCTCGAGTGGGTCGTCATGGCGGTCTCCGGCGTCAACGTCATCTACCTCGCTGCGATCTATGCCGACCAGGCAAGCTTCAGCTACCGCGTGATGCTGTTCTTCGACGCCTTCTCCAGGTCTTTCGGTATGACGGTGATCCTTATCGTCGGCATATCGGCGGTGACCCACAGATACCGCCCGACGTGGATGGTGGAGGCTGTCGCCATCGTGGCCGGCATCGCGGTGGGCCTCAACCGCGCCCTCGATCCGCGGCCGGTGGAACTGGGGTGGTCGATCTTCTACCTCGTGATGAATCTCGGTGCGGCACTGTTCATCTTCGTATTCATGGTGCCGAAGCTGTGGCGCGCGGGCGATCGCACCAACGCGACGTGGGTCGCGATCGGGAACAGTCTCGGGGCGTTCGTGGCGATCATCTACGATTTCGTCCATCTTCCGGGCGACGACGCGGATCACACGGTGTTCTACATCATCTCGCTCTCGATCTGGGCGCTCATGATCGTGACCTTCTCCCGCGGCTACCTCGCGCTCGAACGGCACAACGCGGCGGCGGACGCGGGTCCGCCCGCGGCGGGCGAGGTCAGTCCACGGGCTTCTGCTGACCTGGCCGCCGGCCGCCGGGGTGACACTCGAGACCGTCCGTCTGAATCGCGTGCCGACCGTATGAACTTGCGCGAAAAAGCTTGCAATGACTGGCCATTCGGTGTTTTCGCACTAGGCTGCTGAGAAAGCCAACGCCGGGAGATCCACACCATGACGACGTATCGCCGGATCGCTGCACTGGGCAGCTCCTATGCTGCCGGACCAGGCATCCAACCTGTCGTCAACCGTGCCGCGATGCGTTCGGGCAACAACTACGCACACGTATTGGCGCGCGCCCTCGGCGCCGAACTCACCGATTTGACGGTCTCGGGAGCAACGACGTCGACCGTCCTGGATGTCCCGCAGCGTGTGGGGTTCGTGACGTTCGCACCACAGATTCGCTCACTGCCCGCCGACGCCGACCTGGTCCTCATCACGGCGGCAGGCAACGATCTGGAGTACCTGGGCTCTGCGGTCAAGCTCGGCGTCCGCTTCACCCTCGACCGGTACACGCACGGGCTGCTGCAGCGCTGGATACCCGCCGGCATTCCGGTGGCGACTCGGCAGCAGCGGGACAGGGCTGCCGCCGGGCTCGCGCGTATCGTGACCGAAACACGTTCCCGTGCACCGCAAGCACGTGTCGTTCTCGTCGATTACCTACCCATGGTGGGTGGCGCGACCGTCCCTTTCACCGATGTCCCGTTCGACAGGACCGTCATCGACGCTCTCGCGGTTATCCACGATCAGCTGTCGTCGGTATTCATCGATGTCGCCGGGCAAACTGGCGCCGATCTCGCACAAGCATCCCGGCTCGGCCGTGGGCATGAACTCGGTAGCCCGTTCCCGTGGATCCAGCCGTTGCAACCTGTCCACCGAATTGCGAGTTCGTTTCACCCGACCGCCGACGGGATGAAAGCTGTTGCCAGGGAACTACTGAAAATCGTCGGTGCACCCCTCGGGGGGTGAGCAGCGGCCAACGCTCGCGGGCCGGCCTGCCCGCTCGCACCCGAGGGGTACGCGAAGCTTACGCGGAGGCTTCTTCCTTGACGCCGAGTCGCTGCGCGATCTGCTCGGCGGTGTGTAGACCAGTCAGGATGGCGCCGTTCATGGTGCCGGCCCACTCGCCCGCGGTTTCGGTGCCCGCCCAGTGGATGCGCCCGTGCGGTGTGGTGAGGGCCTCGCCGTAGTTCACCGATGCAAAAGGCGGCGCGGCCGGATGCGGGCCGCCCGGGGCGAAAGGTTCTGTGCCCCAACAGTGATCGATGTAATCGATGGGGCTGCCAGCCTGCTCGCCGTACAGGTCGACCAATTGATCGAGAACCAGTTTCCGCCGAACGTCCGGACCGAAGCCGTCGTACACCCGCGCGGTGCAGAAGACCATCAGGATCCCCGGCCCGTCATCGCTGGGTGACACGTCGAAGGTGATGAACACCGGCGCGGTATCGGCCAACGCCTCACCCGAAAGTCCCTCAGCCCGCCAGAAGGGCTTGTCGTAGGCAACGAACGCCTTGCTCAGCGCGCCCATCGGGAAGCTCGTCGTGAGCCCCTCGATCTTGTCCGGCAGGGCCGGGCGGTACTCGATGTACGCCCGATGCTCGGGGGCTGCGGTCACGATGGCGTACTTGGCATTGATCAGTCCCGAGTCGGTGGAGACCGTGACGCCGCTATCGTCTTGCGAAATCTCGCAAACCCGGGTGTCCAAGACAATCCGGTCGCCGATCTGCGCAGCGAGCCGCTTGGCGATCTCCTCAGTGGTTTCGGTGACGCGATACTCCTGCTGTCCGCCTTCGACGGCAAGCATGTGATCGAGCCCGCCCACGGCCTGGATGTAGCGCAACACGTGCAGCAGTGACACATCGAGCGGGCTGCAGCCCCACTGCACCCTGGTGACGATGAACATCAGGGCACGAGTGCTGGTCGCGGCCTGCTGCTGGTCGAGCCATTCGCCGAACGAGATCGAGTCGAGCTGGCCGGCGTTGGGGGATCTCCAGGCAGCATTGACATCGATGGTCTCCAGCAATGTGTTCAGCGCCATTTGGATGCGGCCCAGATCCTCCACGTCCACCGGCCCGGTCGTCGGCAGGGTGCCCGTGTAGGTCTGGCGTTGCCCGGCCATCCAGAGAACGTTGACGCCTTCGTCGAACTGAGGGGTCAGTGAACACCCCAATCGCTCCATCAGGTCACGGATTGCGGTGTGGCGCTGGGCAACCCACGTCGCACCCAGGTCGACCTTGACCCCGGCCACCTCGCCCGTGTACGACCGGCCGCCGACCCTGTCGCGACCTTCTACGACGAGAACGGACGCGCCCATGTTGACGAGCCTGTCTGCAGCGCTCAAGCCGGCGAAGCCCGCCCCGACAATCACGACATCAACCGATGCGGACCCGTCGCCGCCTTCGGGTGATGTCAACACGGTGTGTTTTTCCACTGTTTCCTCCATCGCTCCTGATTGATGATGCGAGATGCAGCGGGCGGCAGCGTAGGACAGAGCATGCGCAGCATGAGCTACTGCACGCGACGGATCGCCCTGGCAATCGACGCATCTCGCAACTGACAAGTTCACTGTCGCGGCTATAGGCGCAGGGCCGCTACAACGGTGCTCACCGACTGCTGAGGCGAACAGGTGCAAGGTGCACCCCTGATCGACTGCCGTCCGTGCTGCAGCGCACCGACGTCGAGTCCTGCGTCAGCACCGTCGCGGCGGCGGTCAATGCCGTGACAGCGGTGATCGACGCGCCCAGCGGATTCCTGTCGATGGGAGATCTTCCCCCCGTCCTGGCAACGAAAGATGCGCGGTGGGGTGCTGAAGGGGTGCAACATGCACCGCTGCCTCGCTCAATTGGTTGAGAGGTGCCGTGGCACGTGACCAGTCTCAGCGGCCATAGTGAGATGAACGCCATGCCAACAGCTCGACGCTATCCCTAAACCTCAACTCGCAGAAAGAGATAACGCGATGACAACCGCAGTTTCGAACCTCAGGAAGCTTCCCTCCACGGCGGACGTCGCGGACATCCTCGCCGTCGTCGCCGAGGACGGCGGGGTGATCATCGAAGGACTGCTCACCCCCGAACAGGTCACCCGGTTCAATGCCGAGATCGAGGCCCCCCTCACCGCGCTGACCGCCGGCGGCAAGCACGAACTCGAGATCGTCAACGAGTTCCACGGCGCCAACACCAAGCGCCTCACCAACCTGGTCACCCACAGCCCGGTCTTCCGCAACGAGATCATCGACCACGACCTGGTCCACGCCCTGTGTGATGCGACCTTCCTCGAGGAGTCCGGCACCTACTGGATGACCACCGCCCAGGTCATCGAGATCGGACCCGGCAACCGCTCGCAGTTCCTGCACCGCGACCTCGAGAACTGGTTCCCTTTCGTCGGCATGGGCCCCGCCGGGCCGGAGATCACCCTCAACTTCCTCATCGCCCTCACGGACTTCACCGAGGAGAACGGCGCGACCCGCGTCATCCCGGGCAGCCACCAGTGGCCCGACTTCCAGGACCGCGGCACCCCTGAGCAGACCGTTCCCGCGATCATGAACGCCGGCGACGCCCTCTTCTTCAGCGGCAAGACCGCCCACGGCGGCGGTGCCAACGTCACCACCGATCAGTACCGCCGCGCGGTGTCCTTCGCGTTCAACCCGGGCTTCCTGGTCGGGGAGGAGGCGTACCCGTTCCTCATCGATCGTGACGTGGTGAACACCCTGCCGGAGCGCGTCCAGCGCATCCTTGGCTTCCGCTCTCAGTACCCCACCGGCTCGCCCGGACTCTGGATGGTCGACTACCGCGAACTCGCCGACCACCTCGGCCTGTAGCGGCAGACTGTTGCCATGACACCGGATCAGCTATGGCCCGATGCATCCGATCCGGTCCGTCGGCTGATCCGCGGACTTGCCGAGACGGCGCTGGCGAGGTCCGGGGACGTCATCGACGAGCTGACGGCAGCGTCGCTGCAGGACCCGCGGTACCGGGCGATCGCCGAGGACCCGGTGCTCGCCGAGGTCGACGCCCGCATGGTGGCCACCCACCTCAAGCACTGGCTGACGTCCAACATCACCGAACCGGGTCGCCGGGTCGCCCCGGCAGCGGGAAGCGCGATGCGCACCTACGCACGTGATGTGGTGCTGCGCGGTCTGACCACCGACGATGTCCTGTCGTGGCGATCGGCTCAACGTGTCGCCTGGAAGTGGTGGCTGGCCACGTGTTTCCAGGCGACGGACGACGCGGAACAGCTTCGCGAACTGATCGAGGTCTCCGGTTATTCGCTCACGGCATTCGTCGATGACTCCATCGCCGAACTTGCCGAGCACATCCGCAAGGTCCGCGAGGAGTTCGCCGGTGGCTCGCAGCTGCAGCGCTACGCCACCGTCGAGCTCCTGCTCCAGGGCGCGGATATCGAACCGTCGCGCGCCGAAGCGCAGCTGGGCTATGCACTGACGGGTTCGCACATCGGCGTCGTCGTCTGGGTCGAATCCGAGAAAGACGTCGCCGAACTCGAACGCGCCAGTGAGCAGGTGATGCGGGCGTGCGGCGCGGACCGGCGGCTGACGGTGGTTGCCGGTACCGCTGCGGTGTGGCTGTGGATACCGGCGAAGACCACGCCGACGGTCACGGACCTCGCCGAACATCTGGGGAGACGGTGCGGTGCGCGCGTGGCACTCGGCCGCGCGGCCCCAGGGGTGAGCGGCTTTCGGCGAACGCACATGGATGCCGCTGCAGCGCAACGGCTTCTGGCGCGCCTGGACTCCGGGCTGTCGATCGTGCGCTACGAGGACGTCCACCTGGTGGACCTGTTGTCGACGGATCTGCCGTCGGCCGACCGGTTCGTCGCCGACGTGCTCGGTGAATTGAAGGACGCCAGTCCGGTGCTGCACCAGACGGTACTGACCTACGTGGACGAGGGACTCAACCGCACGAGCACCGCAGAACGGCTGTACACCCACCGCAACACCATCGATCGGCGTCTTGCCCGGATCGACGAACTCCTGCCGAAACCGTTTGCGCGCAACCCGATCGAGGTGGCTGCGGCCCTCACACTGCTCAGTGTGCGCGGGGGCCACTGACTGATATGCCGGGCACCGATGAGTTTCGGAACGAATCTGGTCTATATCGGGGACGGGTCCACCCACGGACCCCGCGCGCACACTGGAGGCGTCCGAAATGCACTCAAAGATCTTCGTCAACATGCCGGTCAGCGACGTCGAACGCTCACGGAAGTTCTTCACCAGCCTGGGCTACAGCTTCAACGAGAACTTCACCAGCGACAGCGCGGTGACACTGGTGCTGGGCGAGAACCAGTTCGCAATGCTGACGCGGCGCGATGTCTTCGACTCGCTGCACCCGGTCGAGACGGCCGACGCGTCGACGACGAAGGAATGCGTCATCTGCCTGGGCGTCGACCGTCGTGAGTGCGTGGATGCGTTGGTGGACCGCGCCATCGCCGAGGGCGGCACACCGGGAGACGCCGACGACGAGGACTTCATGTACGGCCGCAGCTACCACGACCTCGATGGACACTCCTGGCAGATCTTCTGGATGGACCCGGGCGCGCAGGAGGGCTGAGGGCCCACCGGTCAGCGGGTCGACCGCTTCTTCGACCGCCTCAGCGACATGTTCGACCGGTAACCGGCGGCTCAGGCGAACGCGTACCGCACGACCACGGGCGCGTGGTCGGACAGCCGCGCGCCGGGTTCGGGTTCCTTGTCGACGGCCACCGACATGGCGGTCCGCGCGAGCCGCGGCGTGGCCAGGTGGTGGTCGATGCGCCAGCCCACGTCCTTGACGAACGACTCGCCGGCCCAACTCCACCAGGACAGCGGCCCGGGGCGGTCGCCGTGCAGCGTCCGTACCACGTCGACAAGCGTGCGCGGCCCGATCTGTGTGTCCAGCCAGGCGCGTTCCTCGGGGAGAAAGCCCTCCATCTTCTGTGCGGGCCGCCAATTGGTCACGTCGTGCGGAAGATGAGCAAGGTTCAGGTCTCCGAGCAGCAGGAACTCGCGACCCGCGTCGAGCGCCGCCCGGCGGTTCCGGCTCAGCTCGCGCGCGAACGCTCCGAGGAAGCGCATCTTCCGGTCGTACTTGGCGCCGCCGTCAGGCGTGTCGCGCATGGTGCCGGGCCGCTGCAAGTGCGCGGGTAGACCGCCCTTCGGCAGGTAGAGGCACGCCACGGTGAGGGGAACGTCCGCGAGGTCGACCTCGAGGTACCGGCCCTCGCCCGCATGGGCCCCGAGGCCCCGGCTGCGCGGCGGATGCGAGACCCAGGACCGCACATCCGACGGTGCCTCGCGCGTCAGGATCGCGACGCCGTTGCGGCCCGGGATCGAGCCGCAGTCGATCGCCGCGTGATAACCGTCGAACGTGCCGAGCTCCTCGCGTGGGCAGCGCAACTCTTGCAGGGCCACCACGTCGAGCCCCCGCCCGGCGAGCCAGGCGTCGAAGCCACGACGGCGTGCCGCCCGGATTCCGTTGACGTTGAACGTGGCAATGCCCAGCGGAGGGTTTGGAGTGTCAGGCATCTGGTGCTGGTGCTTCCGTTCGGAGCGCAACATGTGCGTCATCTGCGGCGTTGCTGGCACGTGGCCAGCCCCGTCAGTTGTCGCGAGCCTGCTCCGCCCGTACCGCCTTCAGGCGTCGCTGCTCGGCCAGAACATTCTGGTAGCTCTCGCGTTCGGCGATCAGCCACTCGGGCTTCTCCTGGAGTAGCTGATCGATCTGCTCGGTGGTGAGCGCATCTCCGACGCCACCACGCGCGAGACCGGCGATCGAGATGCCCAGCTTGGCTGCCACGAGATTCTTCGGGTGCGGCCCGTTCTTGCGGAGATCCCTGAGCCACTGCGGTGGGTTCTCTTGGAGGGCGGCGAGCTCGCCGCGGGTGATCGCGCTCTCCTGGAACTCGGCAGGTGTCGCGGGCAAATACACGTCCAGTTTCTTCGCCGCTGTGGCGGGTTTCATGGACTGCGCGTTTGGCCTGCTCATGCCCTCAGCGTATCGGTAACCTGAGGCGGTGACCCCGCAGTCCCTCACCCTCGGGTATGTACCTGGCGGGACGCCCGCCAAGTGGGCGCGGATCTGGGCACAGCGCCACCCAGAGGTGCCGCTGCAGTTGCATTCCGTCGGTGCCGCGGACGCCGCCGACGCCGTGCGGGACGGCACCGTCGACGTGGCGTTGGTCCGGCTGCCGGCCGACACATCCGGACTCGCGGTCATCCCGCTCTACGAGGAGACCACGGTGGCGGTGGTGCCGATCGATCACCTGCTCACCGCCGTCGATGAGATCACCGCGGCGGACCTCGACGGCGAACCTGTCCTGGTGCCGCTCGATCACGTCGTCGACTGGCCGAATGCTCCCGGCGTGCCGATCGATCACCGGCCCGAAACCACTCGCGACGCAACAGAACTCGTCGCCACCGGAATGGGCGCGCTCATCGTTCCACAGTCGCTGGCGCGGCTGCACCACCGCAAAGACCTCACCTACCGCCCGATCACCGACGCGCCCACCTGTCCTGTGGCGCTGGCATTCCCGGAAGGGCCGCAATCCGAACTGGTCGACGAGTTCATCGGCATTGTGCGGGGCCGCAAAGCCAGTTCGTCGCGCGGGCAGGCCGCGCCGGCGCCGAAACGCACGGCACGCGAAAAGACGCTGGCGAAGCAGGCTGCCCGCGCTGCCGCGGGCAAGGTTGCGCGCAAGCCGGGCCCGGCCAAGCGCGGTCGGCGCTGAAGCGCCGGGAATTGTGAGCCGGGGTGCGCGGTTCGTGCACACATGACCACTAACGGCGAAGCGGCGTCTTTCGGTCCCAACGCGCCTGGATACGAGTGGAAATCGACTGCCGAGGTCGACCCGGTCGAAGTCTCTCCCGGAATCACCGTCCAACCACTCTGGCGGGGTGCCAACGGAGCCAAGGCGGCGATCACCACCATCGCTGCGGGTGCGGTCTGGGCCGGTGAAGACCTGCATGACCCAGGACCCGAAGAGGTCTATGTCGTCTCCGGTGTCTTCAATGACGGCGTCAACGACTATGCCGCAGGAACCTTCCTGCACGCCCCGGCCGGGTCGTGGCACGTACCGCAATCCGCGGAAGGCTGTGTGCTGTTCCTCTTCTATCCGGAAGGCTAGGCCGGAAGAGCGTCCAGGATCTCGTCCGCGGCCCGTGTCCATGCGGCAACGTCGGGTGGGCGGGGGATGTTGCCGACCACGAGCACGACGTTGGCCAGATACTTGTCGGTGGCTACCCGCATGGCCGGGAAAGCGCCTGGGCGAGTGAGCGGTTCGATGAGCATGCGTCGGCCGATCCCCGGAACTTCCGTGGCGCCCGGCTCCCCGATATCCGCGAGGAGTTCCTCGGTGATGACCCCGGTGGTGGGGGACTGGACCTTGATCGTCGCTGTGAACGACAGAACGCCGCCCGCGGTGGCGTAGTAATTGCAGCTGTGCCCGACGGACCCATTGGAGTTCTGGATATCCGCGTCGAGGCCGTTGTCGATCTCGACCCCTGCCAGAGCCGACATCTGTGCCCCGGTGAGCAGGCAATCCGAGGGCAGGACACGGTCACGCCATGTCACGTCGGGTGCATTTCGGGCGGGGAGACTTCCGGCGACCGGTTGCCCGGTCACCACCTGCGAACACGCAGTGGCACAAAGGACCAATCCGAGGGTCGCGGTGGATCCGCATTTCCTGCCCACCCGACCTGGCAATCGCACGTTGTCACGCTATCCGATGTGCAGACGGGGGCGAAGCGAATGAAGGGGTCGTGAACGCTGACTATTGACCAAAACGTTTTTTGGTCAAAGGTGTATCGACGACAACGGGAGGTGCGATGTCGGATGCGCGACGGGAACGAGCGGACCGGATCCTCGATACGGTGTCGGACCTGCTGCTGCGCTGGGGTTATCGGCGGATAAGGATCGACGAGGTCGCCAAACGGTCGGGCATCGGCAAGGGAACGGTCTATCTGCATTGGCGTACCCGCGAGCAGATGCTCGCCGCAGTCGGATCGCGGGAAACCGCCCGGATGGTGGACGCGGTCACCGAGTCGATGCGGGCCGATCCGGAGACCGTGTTGCCGCATTTGCTGATGCGACGAATCTTCGTGGAGGCGATGGGTCGACCGGTGCTACGCGCCATTTATACGCAGGACATCGAAACGGTGGACGCGTTGGCAACCGACCGCTCCCAAAAGGGGATGGGCGCCGCGAATTTTGTCGGCTGGCGGGAGTACCTGGCAATTGTCCACCGGCATGGCTTGCTGCGGGAGGGGCTGAACCCGGCCGATGTGCACTACCCGCTCACAGCGACCGTCTATGGCTTCTTCGCAGCTGAGCCGCTGCTGCCCGACGAACTCACCCTGACCCTGGACGACAAGGCCAATCAGTTGGCTGCCACATTGCGTCGGGCTTTCGAGCCACCTCGACCACCGGCCCGAAAACACGTCGATGCTGCAGCGAGCGAGGTCGTCGCTCTCTATGAACGGATCGCCGAGCAGTTCCGGACACTCACCTACGCGCAAGGAGGACGTGATGAGCCGAAGTGACAACGACAGCTGGGATCTGACATCGAGTGTCGGTGCGACCGCCACCGTGGTGGCCGCGCAGCGCGCGATCGCATCACGAGGACAGGATCCGCTGATCAACGACCCATATGCGGAGCCTCTGGTGCGTGCGGTGGGGGGCGATGTCGTGCGGACCATGCTCGACGGCGGGGATGTGCCGGATGGCGCCGCTGCCCTCGATCGGCAACAGCTCGCCGAGGCCATGGCGGTGCGGACCCGGTTCTACGACAGCCTGTTCACCGATGCAGCCGGCGCAGGCGTGCGGCAGGCAGTGGTCTTGGCCTCGGGCCTGGACACGCGTGCCTACCGCTTGCCGTGGCCTGCCGGGTCGGTCGTGTACGAAATCGATCAGCCGGCGGTGATCGAGTTCAAGACCGCGACACTGGCCGGCCTGGGTGTCGAGCCCGCCGCCACGCACTGTGCGATCGCCGTCGACCTACGCGATGACTGGCCAAAAGCGTTGGTGGACAACGGGCTAGACGCCGGCAGTCCGACGGCGTGGATTGCCGAAGGATTGCTGATCTACCTGCCGCCCGCGGCCCAGGATCAGTTGTTCGACGACATCACGCGGCTGAGCGCCCCCGGTAGTTATCTCGCCACCGAGTACATTCCCGACGCGTCGGCTTTCTCCGAAGATCGGTCACGGGGCGTCGCGGAGGGCTTTCGCCGGTTCGGCTTCGACGGCGAGTTGTCCCAGCTCGTCTATCAGGGGCGGCGCAGCTCTGTCGTCGAGTACCTGACGGCATGTGGTTGGGAGGTGTCAGCCCAGTCTCTGGAAGAGGCCTACGCCGCCAACGGGTTTGAACTCCCCGGCGATGACATGTTCGCCGCGTTCTCCGATGCCCGCATTGTCAGTGCGGTGCTCACCGGCAAGCCGTCGCCGTAGGATGCCCAATGGCCAGTTGTGCCACGCCAAACTCGAAAATGCGTGTCACAACTGGCCATTCGACGGGCACCAATGACGCCTACGTGTGCTGCGGACTCTGCGCCTTCTTGTACAGCGACTTGAGCAGCGCGTCACGGAAGGTGTGGTTGTCCAGTGCCTTCAGGCCCGCACCCGCGACTCCGGGTATGCCCGCGAGCTTGTGGAAAAAGCGGCCCCTCCGGTATTCACGACCCCACGTCGCACGCATCCGCTGCTCGTAGTTGGTGAAGTCGTCCGGTCCGCCGTTGGTGAGTGCCGCGATCGCGCATTCGCCTGCGGTCAAACCGGATTCGAGTGCCTTGGAGATGCCCGCCCCGGACACCGGCTTGCCCGCACCGAGGGAGTCGCCGACGAACAGCACACCCGGGCGCCACGGCGGCCACGCCGTGAAACCCATCGGCAATCGCCAGGCCCGCACACTCTTGTTCTTCTTGAGTTCCTCGATCGGTGGCAGCTCCCATTCGGTGGGCAGGGTCCGCAGGAAGTCGCCGAGGAATTGGGTGGCGTTGATGGACTGCCAGTTCTTGTAGCTGTTGACGTAGCCGAGCCCGATGTTGAACCGGCCGCCGCCCATGGGGAACACCCAGCCGTAGCCCGGCAGCTGATCGCCCTGGAACAACAGCTTGAGATAGATCTCGAAGGTGTCGGAGTCGGGGCGGTTGGCGTGCATTTCGGACCGGATCGCGATCGCCGAGTAGCCGTTGTACTCCGAGTCGATCTTCAGGGCACGCTTGATGGGGGAGTAGGCGCCGTCAGCCGCGATCACGGCGTCGCTGAACACCTTCTCACCGTTTTTGAGCACGACGCCGACCACGCGGCCCTTGGCGTCGAACTCGGGCCCGGCCACCTCGGCTCCCTGACGTACCTCGGCTCCCACCGACTCGGCGTGCTTGAGCAGCAGCGTATCCAACTCGGTGCGGCTGACGGTATGCCCGTGATCGGGCATACCGGGGCGACGCGGGAAGTACAGATCCCACTCGCTGGGGCTGTACACAGTCACTTTGTTGATCCGATGGAATTTGGCGACCTCGTCGGCCAGTCCCATCTTCTGCAGGTAGCTCACGGCGCGGGCGGTCAGCCCGTCACCACATGGCTTGTCGCGGGGGAACTCCGCCTTGTCCAGAACCAACACCTTGGCGCCGGTCTGGGCGGCCTGCCACGCCGCGGCTGACCCGGATGGGCCGCCACCTGCAATGACCAGGTCGTATCGCTGCGTCATGAGCCTCGTCTCATTGGTTGACTGTGGCTGCGATAGTACCCAAGCGAGATGGCGGCGGCTCGACGGGCGAACGCCCGGGTCAAACGGCAAAACCGCGTGTTGTGGGGCGGTCTGGGCAGGTCAGCGCCATCGGGCGGTACAGTGATCGCGTGCGGCGAACGTCGAGATCACATTCCAGCGCTGGCGCGGGCGTCAAGGTTGATGCCCGCAGCGAGCGCTGGCGTGAGCACCGCAAGAAGGTGCGTTCGGAAATCGTCGACGCCTCGTTCCGGGCGATCGACAGGTTGGGGCCCGAGGTCAGCCTGCGGGAGATTGCCGAAGAGGCGGGCACTGCCAAGCCCAAGATCTACCGCCACTTTGCCGACAAATCCGATCTGTTCCAGGCCATCGGCGAGCGCCTGCGCGACATGCTGTGGTCGGCGATCTACCCGGCCATCAACCTGGGCGCCGACCCGGCCCGGGAAGTCATTCGCCGCAGCGTCGAACAGTACGTGCTGCTGGTCGACGAACACCCGAACGTGTTGCGGTTCCTGATCCAGGGCCGGTTTGCCGAGCAGAGCGAATCGACCATGCGGGCGCTGAACGAAGGCCGCGGGATCACCCTGGCGATGGCCGACATGTTCTCCAATGAACTGCGCGAGATGGAACTCGACGGTGCCGCGATCGAGTTGGCCGCATTCGCCACCTTCGGTGCGTGCGCCTCGGCCACGGACTGGTGGCTGGGCACCGACGAGGACAGCCCGCGCCGGATGCCTGCCGCGGAGTTCGTCAATCACCTGACCACGATCATGGTCGGTTCCATCAACGGCACCTGCGAACTGCTCGGCATCTGGATCGACCCGGACCTCCCGTTGCACGAGGGTGTCCAGCGGCGCCAGCACGCCAGCTGACCGACTCGTTGACAGTCCGGTACCAGGTCCGGAGACTGGTGAGTATCCGGTACCGCCGTTCCCAGAAAAGGACCTGAGCTATGACGGCTACCCAACCCTCACCGCAGGGTCAGCAACCAATCCAGACCCGCGCCTTGATCATCGGCAGCGGGTTCTCGGGGATGGGGATGGCGATCGAGCTGCAACGACGTGGCGTCGATTTCCTGATCCTCGAGAAGGCCGACGAATTCGGCGGCACTTGGCGCGACAACACCTATCCGGGTTGCGCCTGCGACATCCCGTCGCACATGTACTCCTTCTCTTTCGAACCGAAGGCGGACTGGAGCCACATGTGGTCCTTCCAGCCCGAGATCCAGGCCTACCTGCTGGGTGTGGCCGCCAAGTATGGGCTGCGTCGCAACACCCGCTTCAACACCCACGTGGACCGTGCGCACTGGGACGACCAGGAGCTGCGTTGGCACGTGTTCAGTGACACCGGGCAGGAGTTCATCGCCCAGTTCCTGGTCTCGGGCGCCGGCGGTCTCCACATCCCGCAGATTCCCGAGATCGAAGGCCGCGAGGAGTTCACCGGCGCGGCTTTCCATTCGGCGCAGTGGGACCACAGCGTCGACCTCACCGGCAAGCGCGTCGCGGTGATCGGCACGGGCGCGAGCGCGATCCAGATCGTGCCCGAGATCGTCAAGGACGTCGCCGAGCTGCATCTGTACCAGCGCACCCCGCCGTGGGTCATGCCACGCGTGAACAACAAGTTCCCGCAATGGATTCGGCGCATCTTCAGCTATGTGCCCGGTGCCCGCGCGGCGATGCGCGCAGCCATCTACTGGATCCACGAAGGCGTCGGCTTCGCGATGACCCAACAGCCGTGGCTGCTCAAGATCGGCGAGGCAATGGGCCGCTACAACATCAACCGCAGCATCAAAGACCCCGAGCTGCGTCGCAAACTCACCCCGAACTACCGCGCCGGGTGCAAGCGAATCCTCAACTCCGACACCTACTACCGCGGGATCGCCAACCCCAAGACCCAGGTGATCACCGAGTCCATCAGCCGGATGACGCCCACCGGCATCGTCACCGCCGATGGTGTCGAGCACCCGGCCGACGTCGTGGTGTTCGCCACCGGCTTCCACGTCACCGACTCCTACACCTACGTCGACATCAAGGGCGCCGGCGGTGAGGACCTGGTCGACCGCTGGAACCGTGAGGGCATGGCCGCCCACCGCGGCATCGCCGTGTCGGGCATGCCCAATCTGTTCTTCCTGCTCGGGCCCAACACCGCGCTGGGGCACAACTCGGTGGTGTTCATGATCGAGCAGCAGATCCGCTACGTGGGCCAGGCCATCGCCGCGGTCGACGAGGCCGGGGCCGCGGCGCTCTCGCCGAGCCCCCGTGCGCAGTCGGAGTTCAACACCGAGTTGCAGCACGATCTGGCGCATACGGTGTTCAACACCGGAGGTTGCCGGAGCTGGTACATGGACGCCCACGGCGTCAACCGGACCCTGTGGAGCGGCATGACCTGGCAGTACTGGCTGGCAACGCGCAAGCTGGACCCGGCGGAGTTCGATTTCATCCATGAGGCGAGCGACACGAAAACACAAGGTGTTGCGGTCCCCGCGGGTCAGTGACCCCAGGGGTAGTGTCGTGGTTACTGTCCGGCAAACACAACGACCTGGTGAAATGGGGTTCTGGTGAGCGAAGGCATGAAGCTGATCGACCGTGTCTCAGCGATCAACTGGAACCGTCTCCAGGATGAGAAGGACGCCGAGGTCTGGGACCGGCTCACCGGCAACTTCTGGTTGCCGGAGAAGGTGCCGGTGTCCAACGACATCCCGTCGTGGGGCACGCTGACCGCACACGAGAAGCAGCTCACCATGCGCGTGTTCACCGGCCTGACGCTGCTGGACACCATCCAGGGCACCGTCGGCGCGGTCAGCTTGATCCCCGATGCGCTGACCCCGCACGAGGAAGCGGTCTACACCAACATCGCCTTCATGGAGTCGGTACACGCCCGTAGCTACAGCAACATCTTCTCCACGTTGTGCTCGACGGCCGAGATCGACGATGCGTTCCGCTGGTCGGAGGAGAACCCGAACCTGCAGCGCAAGGCCGAGATCGTCATGCAGTACTACAAGGGTGACGAGCCGCTCAAGCGCAAGGTGGCCTCCACACTGCTGGAGAGCTTCCTGTTCTACTCGGGCTTCTACCTGCCGATGTACTGGAGCAGCCGGGCCAAGCTGACCAACACCGCCGACATGATCCGGCTGATCATCCGCGACGAGGCCGTGCACGGTTACTACATCGGCTACAAGTACCAGCGCGGGCTGTCCCTGGTCGACGAGCAAAAGCGTACGGAGCTCAAGGATTACACCTACGAGCTGCTTTTCGAGCTCTACGACAACGAGGTCGAATACACCCAGGATCTCTACGACGAGGTCGGCCTGACCGAGGACGTCAAGAAGTTCCTGCGCTACAACGCCAACAAGGCGCTGATGAACCTCGGGTATGAGGCGTTGTTCCCCAAGGACGAGACCGACGTGAACCCGGCGATCCTGTCCGCACTGTCACCGAACGCCGACGAGAACCACGACTTCTTCTCTGGCTCGGGTTCCTCGTACGTGATCGGCAAGGCCGTCAACACCGAAGACGAGGACTGGGACTTCTAGTCACCGCGGCCGCGGGTGCGCCGCAACAGGCGTCCCCGCAGTAGACCGCGCCGCCGTTTTTTGGCGCTCTTGTCGATGACGCTGGTGTCGCGCAGCGGCAACTGGCGAATTTCCTCGACGGGGATACCTGCCTGCAGCTGTCGGCCGCGTTCGAGCTCGGCGTCGATCTCGGCGCCGAACAGCAGGGCCACGTTGGTGATCTCAGTGGGGGAATCGGGCTTGGTCGATGCGTCCGGTGCTGGGCGCGAACGGTTTTCCTCCTCGTCAACGCGCGCAGGGGTAGCTTCGTCGCGCACTGTGCCGTCGCTCCCGCTGATTGGACAGGCCCAGTGCCACACCGAGCACCGACAAGGCGACGATGGCCGCCACCACGCCCGGCCCCGGCAGGCCGAGGCTCAGCGCCACGATGCAGACGAGCGCCGCCGCGACGATCAGAAAGGCGAAGACCGGTCCGGCGAACTGTCCGTTGGTGGTCGACTTGCGTTCCATGGGTTCGGACTACCCGCCCTGGGCGTGCACCACACAGCTTCTTTTGTCGGCTCGAAAGTGTTCGGTCGCGTGGAGCAACCACTCAGTGAGATGACAGTTGGCCCTGATAGGAAATGAGCCGATGCACCAGCTCATTGCGCAGATCTCGCTGATCCACGGCTGGTTCCCGGTGGTCGTTCAGCTGATCGCTGCCCTGCTACTGGGCACCGCGGTGGGTTGGCGCACGCAATGCTGGCGGCGCCGGTTCCTGCCCGCGCTCGTGATCGCGGCGACCGTGCTGGCGGCCGCGACGTATTGGTACATCGACTCGATCGGCGTGGCCGGTAACGCCGGGCCACCCGAATTGTGGTTCTGGATTGCGTTGAGTGTGCTGTCGGTCGGTATCGCATTGCTGGGCTGGGCGAGCGCGCGGTGGTGGCGGCGCACCGTCTCGGTGGCCGCTGTCGGGGTATGCGGGCTGGCTTGCGCGTTGACCCTCAACACGTGGGTCGGATACTTCCCGACGGTGGGCGGCCTGTGGAAGCAGCTCACGTCAAGCCCACTTCCGGGGCAGACAGACCGGCTGACCGTGACCAAGATGCAGCTGGCCCACTTTCAGCCGCCCAGCGGTGTCCTGGTCCCGGTGACCATCGATTCGACGGCTTCGGGTTTCACGCACCGTGGTGAACTCGTCTACCTCCCGCCGGCCTGGTTCGCCGACAATCCGCCGCCGCAGCTTCCGGTCGTGATGATGATCGGCTCACAACTGAACACCCCGGCCGACTGGCTGCGCGCGGGCAACGTGCTGGGCATCCTCGACGGCTTCGCGGCCGCCCATGGCGGCGATGCGCCGGTGTTCGTATTCGTCGATGCCACCGGCTCGTTCACGAACGACACCGAGTGCGTCAACGGAGTCCGCGGGAAGGCGGCCGACCACCTGACCAAAGACGTTGTCCCATATCTGATCTCGAACTTCGGGGTGCGTTCTGATCGTGATGGGTGGGGGATCGCCGGCTGGTCGATGGGCGGCACCTGCGCAGTGGACCTGACCCTGATGCATCCGGACATGTTCCGGTCATTCATCGACATCGCCGGGGATTTGCGACCCAACACCGGAACCAAGTCTCAGACGATCAACCGGCTGTTCGGCGGAGATGCCGACGCCTGGGCGGCCTACGATCCGGCCACCGTCATGCGTCGGCACGGCCCGTACGCGGATGTCACGGCGTGGTTCGAGGTGCCACACCACGACGGCGTGACGCATGACCCCACGGCCAATCCCGAGGCTCAGGACATCGCCGCGAGCACGCTGTGTGAAGCGGCCCGGGCCGAGGCGATCAGGTGCTCGGTGCAGACTGCGCCCGGCCGGCACGATTGGGTATTCGCCGCCAACGCTTTTGGCGCCGCGTTGCCTTGGCTGGCCGGCCAGCTCGACACGCCCGGTGTGGAACGGACCGAACTGCCGGTTTCGACGTTGGGGCCCGGACCCACCAACGTCCAGGCCGCCCCGGGCTAGGGATTTTCCCGCGCGGGATGCATTTTGGCGATGAATCACCAATGAATGACCGACCAACTGTCGGCCCCTCCAGTGGTGGGCCGGGCGAGAAACGGCGAAACTTACCGGGTGTCAACAAAGTCGCTGCTGATTTCGGTCCTGAACTGGCTGCGTGCCGGGTACCCGGAAGGCGTCCCGGGAACCGATCGGGTGCCGCTGCTCGCGCTGTTGCGGGCCACGCCGCTGACCGAGGAGCAGGTGGTCGAGGTGGTACGCAACATCGCCGAGGCCTCAGCGCCTGCCGACGTTGACGATCCGATCAAGCGCGACGACATCGCCGAGTTCATCGCCGATGTCACCGACCACGACGCCGGCCCGGAGAACGTTCAGCGGGTGGCGGCCAAACTGGCCGCTGCGGGTTGGCCGTTGGCCGGCGTCGACCTGGTCGCCGACGCAGACGCCGAATAACACGCAACGCCGAAGATTGCAGTCGCTGGGTGACTGCAATCTTCAGCGTTGACGAGTTGACTAGCCGCGCAGCGAGGCGGTGTCGATCACGAAGCGGTACCGCACATCACTGGCCAGCACGCGCTCGTAGGCCTCGTTGATGTAGTCGGGCTGGATGACCTCGATCTCCGGGGTGACGTCGTGCTCGGCGCAGAAGTCCAGCATTTCCTGGGTCTCCGGGATGCCGCCGATCATCGAACCGGACAGGCTGCGCCGCATGCCGGCCAGCGGGAACGGCGGAACCTCCATCGCATGTTCGGGCATGCCCAGTTCCACCAGGGTGCCGTCCACGGCCAGCAGGCCGAGGTACGCGCCGAGGTCGAGGTTGGCCGAAACGGTGTTGAGGATCAGATCGAAGCGGCCGCGCAGCTTGCGGAACGTGTCCGGGTCGCTGGTCGCGTAGTACTCGTCGGCACCGAGCCGCAGCCCGTCCTCCATCTTCTTCAGCGACTGCGAGAGCACGGTGACGTGTGCACCCATCGCGTGCGCGAGCTTGACGCCCATGTGACCCAGGCCGCCGAGGCCGATGACGGCGACCTTCTTGTCCGGCCCGGCGTTCCAGTGCCGTAGCGGAGAAAACAGTGTGATGCCCGCGCACAGCAGGGGAGCGGCCGCGTCCAGCGGGATGCTGTCGGGGATGCGCAAAACGTAGTTCTCGTCGACGACGATGGCCCCGCTGTAGCCGCCGTAGGTGGGGGAACCGTCGCGTTCGGTGGAGTTGTAGGTGCCGTGCATGCCGTAATCGCCGGTGCAGTACTGCTGCAGCCCGGCCTTGCAGTTGTCGCATTCACGACAGGAGTCGATGAAACATCCGACGCCGACATGGTCGCCGACCTTGTACTTGGTGACCTCCGAGCCCACCTCGGTGACCACGCCGGCGATCTCGTGACCGGCCACGACGGGGTAGTTGGGGGTGCCCCACTCGCCCTTGACGGTGTGGATGTCGGAGTGGCAGATGCCGGCGAAATGAATGTCGAAGGCCACGTCATGCGGCCCTACCTCACGACGGGTGATCGTGGTTTTGGCCAGCGGTTCGGTCGCCGAGTTGGCGGCATAGGCGTAAACAGTGCTCATCAAAGCCCTCTTTGCTCGTCGTCTTGTGCGTGTCCCGGAAAAGATTAGTCCGGTTAACTGACTACTGCCTGAAAGGCAGTCCACGGCGTGCAACGACACCGGCCGCGGCGGTAATCCCGCTACTGGTTGTGACTTATCTCCCGGATCGGGTTGGGTCACAGCCCGGGCGCGCGGAACGCCCCGTTGAACGACGTGCGCTCGCATCGGATCAGCCCGGCCAGGGTGTAGGGATCGCGGGCGATGAGGTCGGCGACCTCCTCTTCGCTCAGGTCGCCGGTGATGAGCACGGCGCCGGTCGCCGACTCCAGGCGGCCGGCCAGGATGATGCGGCCCGCCGCCACTTCTTCCTCGAGCCAGGCGATGTGGGCGGGCCGGGTCTGGTCGACGACGTCGATGGGCTGGGTGTACGTGGTGGTGAGGACGTGGAACACGGGGCCGAGATTAGTTGATGGGGGCGTTCACCCAGCGCAGGTCGTCGAGGATGCCGCGGGCGGCCACGATGTTCTGCCCGGTCTGCCAGACCTCGTTGTTCACCACAAACACCCGGTTGTCCTTGGCGGCCGACAAGTCCCGCCATGCGGTGCTGTGCAGGATCTTGGGCGCGTGGTCCCTGGCTGCCGAGGATGCGAACGAGACGTAGACGATGTCCGCGTCGGCGATGCGGTAATCCGCGTCGGTGGTGCTGAGCTCCTGGTAGGGCTTGTCGGTAAACCGCTGCGCCGCAGGACGATCCAAACCCACCGCGGCCAGCACGCTGCCGGGGAAGGTGTCGGCGCCGTAGACCCGCACGCTGTTCTCGGTCAGCTGCACCACCGAGGCCTGGAAGTGCGCGGCGTCGTTCTGTGCACCGGTGTCGCGGGCGGCGTCGTCGAACTGCGCGATCAGGTCGGCCGCGGCTTCTGCGCGGCCGGTCGCCTCACCCACCGTGCGCAAGGTGTCGCGCCAGGCGGCCCCGGGCGCACCGGTGAACACGGTTGGGGCGATCGCCGACAATGCGCCGAACGATGCCGGAGTCAGGTTTGCCGATCCCAGGATCAGCTCAGGATTCGCCGCTTTGATCGCGTCTACATCTGGTGCGTTCCGCGAACCGGCGGGGGCAATCCCGTGCACCACGGCCCCCAGATACGAGGGCTGCTCGGACGAACCGTCCGGAAGCGCGGCCGCGACGATGCGCGACTGCAGGCCCAGCGCGCACAACGCGTCCAGCTGGTCACCGGACAGCGCGACGATGCGTTGCGGGTCGCCGCGCACCTCGGTGGACTCGGGAATGTCGGCCCCTTCGGCTCTGTCTCCTCTGGCGTTGCGGACCTCGCGTGCCGACTGGTCGGCGGCGGCCGGCTCGGCTGCGCACGATTCGTCGGGACGACGCTGATTACCCAGCACGCCGGCATCGGCGATCTTGGTGACGCTGGTGGACATCGACGTCTGCGCCTGCTGTGTCTGCTCGGCAGAGCCGCACCCACTGGCGAGGGTTGCGGCCGCAGCGATCACCGCGAGCGCGGCGCGGGGTCGGTTGGTCAGCACCGGGCGACCGTAACATTCACAGCCTTACCGCTGGTCAAGCCCTCGCGGCCGAAAGATTCGACGCCGCGCCGCCACGCAGTACGACAGTTTGTAGGACCCAGGGACGCGAAGACCGCCGGGAGCGTTAGGATTCAGTTCGATAAGCGGGATTTCCCGACGAATCTTTGGAGGATCTCTTGGTAGCCGAAGCGCCCCCAATCGGAGAACTCGAGGCACGTCGTCCTTTTCCGGAACGGATGGGCCCCAAGGGCAACCTGATCTACAAGCTCATCACCACGACCGATCACAAGCTGATCGGCATCATGTACTGCGTCGTCTGCTTCGCCTTCTTCTTCATCGGCGGTCTGATGGCGCTGTTCATGCGTACCGAACTGGCGATGCCCGGCCTGCAGTTCCTGAGCAACGAGCAGTTCAACCAGCTGTTCACCATGCACGGCACGGTGATGCTGCTGTTCTACGCCACCCCGATCGTGTTCGGGTTCGCCAACCTGGTGTTGCCGCTGCAGATCGGCGCGCCCGACGTGGCGTTCCCGCGGCTGAACGCGCTGTCGTTCTGGCTGTTCCTGTTCGGCGCGCTGATCGCGCTCGGCGGCTTCATCACGCCCGGCGGTGCCGCGGACTTCGGTTGGACGGCCTACTCGCCGCTGACCGACGCGATCCACTCGCCGGGTGCCGGCGGTGACCTGTGGATCCTGGGTCTGGCCGTCGGTGGTCTGGGCACCATTCTCGGTGGCGTCAACATGGTCACCACCGTGGTCTGCATGCGTGCGCCCGGTATGACGATGTTCCGCATGCCGGTGTTCACCTGGAACATCCTGGTGACCTCGATCCTGGTGCTGATCGCGTTCCCGATCCTGACCGCCGCACTGTTCGGCCTGGCCGCCGATCGCCACCTCGGTGCGCACATCTACGACCCGGCCAACGGCGGCGTCCTGCTCTGGCAGCACCTGTTCTGGTTCTTCGGCCACCCCGAGGTGTACATCATCGCGCTGCCGTTCTTCGGCATCGTGTCCGAGATCTTCCCGGTGTTCAGCCGTAAGCCGATCTTCGGTTACACCACCCTGATCTACGCCACCATCAGCATCGCGGCCCTGTCGGTCGCGGTGTGGGCGCACCACATGTACGCCACCGGCGCGGTCCTGCTGCCGTTCTTCTCGTTCATGACGTTCCTGATCGCGGTCCCGACCGGGATCAAGTTCTTCAACTGGATCGGCACGATGTGGAAGGGTCAGCTGACATTCGAGACGCCCATGCTGTTCTCGGTCGGCTTCCTGATCACCTTCCTGTTGGGTGGCCTGTCCGGCGTGCTGCTGGCCAGCCCGCCGATCGACTTCCACGTCACCGACAGCTACTTCGTCATCGCGCACTTCCACTACGTGCTCTTCGGCACCATCGTGTTCGCCACCTACGCGGGCATCTACTTCTGGTTCCCGAAGATGACCGGACGTCTGCTCGACGAGCGCCTGGGCAAGCTGCACTTCTGGCTGACCTTCATCGGCTTCCACACCACCTTCCTGGTGCAGCACTGGGTCGGTGACGAGGGCATGCCGCGTCGCTACGCCGACTACCTGCCCACCGACGGCTTCACCACGCTCAACGTGATCTCCACGATCGGTGCCTTCATCCTGGGCATCTCGACGCTGCCGTTCGTGTGGAACGTGTTCAAGAGCTGGCGTTACGGCGAGCCGGTGACGGTCGACGACCCCTGGGGCTACGGCAACTCGCTGGAGTGGGCGACCTCCTGCCCGCCGCCGCGGCACAACTTCACCGAGCTGCCCCGGATCCGTTCGGAGCGCCCCGCGTTCGAGCTGCACTATCCGCACATGGTCGAGCGCATGCGCGCCGAGGCCCACGTGGGCCGCACGCATCACGCGGAGCTCGAGACCGCGGACCGCTCCAGCTGACGGGTGGCAGCATCCGGGGGTGAGCACGTCGAGGAAGTTTCGATGATCGGTGCTCCGCGAGAGCGCTCGTCGGTACTGATCACCGTCACGGGGGTCGATCAGCCCGGTGTGACTTCGGCGCTGTTCGAGGTGCTTGCCCGCCATCAGGTCGAGCTGCGCAACGTTGAACAGGTCGTGGTCCGCGGCCGGCTCACCTTGGGTGTGCTGGTCGCGGCCCCGGCCGAGACGGTCGACGGCGACGCGCTGCGAAGCGATGTCGAGACGGCGATTCACCAGCTCGGCCTGGACGTCACGGTCGAGCGCAGCGACGACATGCCGGTCATGCGCGAACCGTCGACCCACACGATCGTGGTGCTCGGCCGCCCGATCACCGCTGAGTCGTTCAGCGTGGTCGCCCGTGCGGTCGCGAGTCTGGGCGTCAACATCGACACCATCCGCGGGGTGTCCGACTATCCGGTGACCGGCCTGGAACTCCGGGTGTCGGTACCGGCCGGTGCCGCATACAGCCAACTCCAGTCGGCCCTGGCCCAGGTGGCCGTCGACGAGGGTGTCGACATCGCCCTCGAGGATTACAGCCTCGCCCGACGGGCCAAGCGGCTCATCGTCTTCGACGTCGACTCCACCCTGATCCAGGGCGAGGTCATCGAAATGTTGGCCGCCCGGGCCGGCATGGAAGCCCAGGTCGCCGCGGTCACCGAAGCCGCGATGCGCGGTGAATTGGATTTCGCCGAATCACTGCACCGCCGGGTGGCGACCCTGGCCGGCCTGCCCGCCTCGGTGCTCGACGATGTCGCCGAGCAGGTCGAACTGACCCCTGGCGCCCGGACCACCATCCGCACCCTGCGGCGGCTCGGTTTTCACTGCGGCGTGGTGTCGGGCGGTTTCCGTCAGGTCATCGAACCGCTGGCGCACGAACTCATGCTGGACTACGTGGCCGCCAACGAACTTGAAGTCGTCGACGGCAAGCTGACCGGGCGGGTGATCGGTCAGGTCATCGACCGGCCGGGTAAGGCCAAGGCGCTGCGCGATTTTGCCCAGCAGGTCGGCGTGCCCATGGAACAGACCGTGGCCGTCGGCGACGGCGCCAACGACATCGACATGCTGGCCGTGGCGGGCCTCGGCGTCGCCTTCAACGCCAAACCCGCGTTGCGTGAGGTGGCCGACGCGTCGCTCAGCCACCCCTACCTGGACACCGTGCTGTTCATCCTCGGTGTCACCCGCGGTGAGATCGAGGCCGCCGATGCCCTCGACGGAGTGCTGCGCCGCGTCGAGATCCCCGAGGACTGACAGCGCATCGACTCACCCCTGAAGTAGGGTGGGGCCATGGCGAACTTGAAGCACACGGTCGTGGTTGGCGCGTTCGCTGTTGCGGCGGTCTTGGGACAGCTGGCGGTCGCGGCCCCGGCCGAGGCCAAGCGATGCCCCTCGGGCACGGTGCAGACAAAGTTCGAGGGCGTGTGTGTGGCCGGTTCGTCCGGCGGCGGGATGGGTGCGGTGGCCCCGCCGGTGATGGCGCCGGGCACCGGAGACGCCAACATCCAGAGCCGGCCCGGCCAACTGCCCACGGTCAACGGGATTCCGTGCACCATCGAGCATTACAGCACCTGCTACGCCATGTCGCAGCAGCCGTAGCATCTGCGTCTACACCACCAGCGTCTGAGGTTGCTGCGCGCTGAGCGTGCCCGTGATGCTGTGCCAGGCCCGCGCCAGCAGGCGCACCGCATCTTCGAGTTCGGGTTCGGGCAGTGCATAAGGCAGCCGGATGAACCGCTCCAGCGTGCCGTCCACCCCGAACCGGGGGCCCGCGGGCACATCCAGGCCCAGGCGCATCGCCGCGGCCGACAATGCCGTGCTCATCGGCGCGGGCAGCTTCACCCACAGCGACATGCCCCCTCGGCCGTGGCCCGGCTGCCAGTCCGGAAGTTCACGCGCCAGCAGGGCGGTCAGGAATTGCCTTCGGGTGCACAAGATCTCGCGCCGTTCCGGTAGCACCTCGGCGTGCATGGCAAGCAGCTTCGCCGCGGCGAGTTGTTCGAGGATCGGGGTGCCGAGATCCACCGACGGCCGGATCGCGGCGATGGTGGCCAGCGTGCCGCGCTCGGCGCGAATCCAGCCGACCCGCAGGCCGCCCCAGAACGATTTCGACATCGAGCCGATGGTCAGCACCAGGTCGTTGCGGGGCACCGACGCCGCCAGCGGCTCGGGCGGCGCCTCGTCGATCCACATGTCGACGATCGACTCATCGACGATGGTGCGGGTTCGGGTGTCGGAAATGATCTGCCCCAAGCGCTTTCGCTCCATGGCGGTCATGGTGAACCCGGTGGGGTTGTGGCTGTCGGGAACGAGGTAGGCCAGGCTCGGCGCGAGTTGTCGCAGCGCGGCCTGCACGGCGTCCAGTTCCCAGCCGTCGTCGGTGAGTGCGACCGGGACGGCCCGTGCTCCCGCGGTCGAGATCGCCGACAGCGCACCGTGATAGGTCGGTTGCTCGACGAGTACCCGGTCGCCGGGCTGGGTGTGGCTGGCCAGGATCAGCCCGATCGCGTGCTGGGCGCCGCTGGTCACCATGATCTGGCTCGGATCGGTGGGTAGCCCTCTGGCGCAATATCTTTCGGCGATAGCGGTTCGCAGTGGGCCGACGCCCATCAGCTCGTGTCCGGGCTCGCGCAGGTACGGCGCGATATCGCGAGCGGCATCGGCGAACGCTTCCAGTACGGCGGTGCCGGGAGCGGACAAGGCGGCCGCAGCCAGGCTGACCGTCGGGGTGGTGACATCGGGTTCGATGTGACCGGCAGCCGGCAGGGCCGTGATGCTGCGGGCCCCGCGGCGGGCGTGCAGGTACCCGTCCTCGCGCAGCTGCGCGAAGGCCGCGGTGACCGTGGTGCGCGACACCCGCAGCGCCTCGGCCAGCGCCCGTTCGCTGGGAATGCGTGACCCGACCGGAACGCGGCCGTCCACGATGAGCAGCCGGATGGCGTCGGCCAGGCCGAGGTAGGCAGGGCCACTTTGGCTGGCAGTGCGCCAGTTGCCCAGTTCACGGGCCAGCAGGTCCACATCGAGGGTGCGTGCGGCCATATCGAAAGACATAATAAGGCCAGTATGTGCCAACTGGATATTGATGAGCAAGCCAGCTGGCCGAGATCATGGCTGCATGGCACGGAACTGGATTTCCCGATTGGCGGAGAATCTCCGCCGTCTGCACGATCCCGGCAACTACACCGAGGACCGCGATGTGGACGCCCGCCGGGTGCGTAGCGAGCTCGACGCGATTCGCGTCCGATTCCCCGACCACGCATGAGGACGGCATTCACCCGCGGTGGCCTGCTCCTGATCGGCCTGTGCGGCTACGGCGCGTCGATGGCGATGATGGTGCGCGCCGGGCTCGGACTCGATCCATGGGACGTGTTCCACCAGGGCCTCACCCGGCACAGCCCGCTGTCGCTCGGCATGGCTTCGGCCGTCGTCGGCGCCGTCGTCCTACTGGCCTGGATCCCGCTGCGGAACCGGCCCGGAATCGGGACCGTTGCCAATGTCATCGTCATCGCCGTCACCGTCGACGCCACCCTCGCGGTGCTTCCCGCGCCGGCGGCGATGCCGGTTCGTATCGCAATGATGGTCGGCGCCGTCGTGCTCAACGCCGTCAGCACCGTGCTCTACATCGGTGCCGGGCTAGGTCCCGGGCCCCGCGACGGGCTGATGACCGGACTGGTCGCCCGTACCGGATTGTCGGTGCGGCTGGTGCGCACCGCAATTGAGGCCACCGTGCTGGCCGTGGGCGCGCTGTTGGGCGGCACCATCGGGATCGGCACGGTTGTCTATGCATTCGGAATCGGGCCGCTCGTGCAGCTGTTCCTGCGGCTGACCCCGCGGTCACTGTTGTTCCACGATTTCAGTGGCGGGCATGCCCGAGCGGATCGAGAACCGGTCACTACGATGAGCGAGTGGCCTCAGGGGAACGCACCGACTCGACAATCAGCGCTGACGACGGAACCGACCCCGACCTGTTGATCGACTTCGCGCAGGTAGTCCTGCAGCGCGGCGGCAACACCCTCGTCGGACCGATCACCTGGGCCGTCGAACTCGATGAGCGTTGGGTGGTGATCGGTCCGAACGGGGCGGGCAAGACCTCCCTGCTGCGGATCGCCGCCGCCACCGAGCATCCGTCCTCGGGCACCGCCTACGTGCTCGGTGAACGACTCGGCCGCACCGACATGTCCGAGCTGCGAGCCCGTGTCGGTCTGAGCAGCTCGGCGCTGTCACAGCGGATCCCCGACCACGAGGTGGTGCGAGACCTGGTGGTGTCGGCCGGCTACGCCGTACTGGGCCGGTGGCGCGAGGACTACGAGGACGTGGACTATGCCCAGGCCATCGACATGCTGGAAAGTGTCGGTGCCGAACATCTTGCCGAGCGCACCTACGGGACGCTCTCAGAAGGCGAACGCAAACGGGTCCTGATCGCTCGGTCGCTGATGACCGACCCCGAACTCCTGCTGCTCGACGAGCCCGCGGCCGGCCTCGACCTCGGCGGCCGCGAAGAGCTGGTGGCGCGGTTGACCGATCTGGCAGCCGACCCCGATGCGCCTGCCATGGTGCTGGTCACCCATCATGTCGAGGAGATTCCGGTCGGATTCAGCCACGCGCTGATCCTGTCGGAAGGCAAGGCGGTTGCCTCGGGTCTGCTGACGGAGGTGTTGACTGCTGAGAACCTGTCCAAGGCGTTCGGTCAGTCGATCGCCCTTGACGTGATCGACGGGCGGTACTTCGCCCGGCGGACCAGGAGCCGTGCGGCTCATAGGAGGCGACAATGACCGACCCCGATCCACTGGTGCCACGACCGGCGGCCACGGTGATGCTGGTCCGCGACGCCGCTGAATCCATCGAAGTGTTCATGATGCGCAGGCACGCGGCCATGGAGTTCGTGGCCGGGGTGATGGTTTTTCCGGGCGGGGGAGTCGACGACCGCGATCGCAACGCCGACATCGCCTGGTTCGGACCCGAACCGGCCTGGTGGGCACAACGGCTCGGGGTGGACACCGGGCTGGCCGAGGCGCTGGTGTGCGCTGCGGCCCGCGAGACCTTCGAGGAGTCCGGGGTCCTGTTCGCCGGCCCCTCCAACGACCCGGACGGGATCGTCAGCGATGCCTCCGTCTACGGCGATGCACGTGCCGCCCTGGCCAACCACTCGCTGTCCTTCGCCGACTTCCTGCGGGACGAGAAACTCGTGCTGCGCGCTGACCTGCTGCGGCCGTGGGACAACTGGATCACGCCCAAAGAAGAACGAACCCGCCGCTACGACACCTTCTTCTTCGTCGGCGCCCTGCCTCAGGGCCAGCGGGCCGACGGCGAGAACACTGAAACCGACCGGGCCTTCTGGAGCACCCCGCAGGCCGGCCTCGACGACTTCGAGCAGGGCAACTCGTTCCTACTGCCGCCGACCTGGACGCAGCTGAACAGCCTCGCCGGCCGCTCGGTCGCCGACGTGCTGGCCAGCGAACGCAAGATCGTCCCCATCGAACCCAACCTCTCAGTCGGCGAGGGAAGCTGGCAGATCGAGTTCTTCGACAGCGGACGCTACAACGCGGCCAGGAACCAGCGGGCGCCTCTGGGCCGGGGGCCGGCCGAGGAATCGGTTCAGTGAACGAGTTCGTCAGCGCGATCAGCGGGGTGACGCCGGAACAGGACCGTGTCGGCACCCTGATGTTGTCGCGGCCACCGACCAACGCCCTGACCCGGCAGATGTACCGCGAGATCATCGCGGCGGCCCACGACCTGGGCGAGCGCACCGACATCTCGGCCGTCATCCTGTTCGGCGGGCATGAGATCTTCTGCGCCGGCGACGACGTTCCCGAGTTGCGCACGCTGAACGCGGGCGAGGCCGCCGCTGCGGATGAGGCGCTACGCCAGTGCATCCAAGCCGTGTCCGCCATTCCCAAGCCCACCGTGGCCGCGATCACCGGCTACGCGCTGGGCAGCGGACTGGGCCTGGCGATGGCCGCCGATTGGCGAGTCAGCGGCGACAACGTCAAGTTCGGGGCGACCGAGATCCTGGCCGGACTGGCGCCACGCGCCGGCGGAGGTGCGCGGCTGGCCGAGGTCATCGGGGCCAGCAAGGCCAAGGAGCTGGTGTTCAGCGGCCGGTTCGTCGGCGCCGAGGAGGCGTTGGAACTCGGCCTGATCGACCAGATGGTGGCGCCCGACCACGTCTACGACGAGGCACTGGCTTGGGCCCGGAGGTTCGTCGAACATCCCGTGGACGTTCTGGCGGCGGCCAAGGCCGCCGTCGACGGACTGGTGGACCGGCCCTGACGCTTGCCCCACCCCGGCCGTTAGGCTGCCCTTCATGACTGACATCAAGGATTCCGGCACGGAAGCCGATATTGCCGGCATGCCGACTCCTAACCCGCACGCCACGGCCGAGCAGGTCGAAGCCGCGATGCATGACAGCAAGCTCGCGCAGGTGCTCTACCACGACTGGGAAGCCGAGACCTACGACGAAAAGTGGTCGATCTCCTACGACCAGCGGTGTATCGACTACGCCCGCGGCCGTTTCGACGCGATCGTGCCCGAATCCGAGCAGCGTGAGCTGCCGTACGACCGGGCCCTCGAGCTGGGTTGCGGCACCGGATTCTTCTTGCTCAACCTGGTCCAATCCGGGGTGGCGCGGCGCGGCTCGGTGACCGACCTGTCCCCGGGCATGGTCAAGGTGGCCACCCGGAACGGGCAGTCACTCGGCCTGGACATCGACGGGCGGGTCGCCGACGCCGAAGGCATCCCGTACGAGGACAACACCTTCGATCTGGTGGTCGGGCACGCGGTGCTCCACCACATCCCCGACGTCGAACTCTCCCTGCGTGAGGTGGTCCGGGTGCTCAAACCCGGCGGTCGTTTCGTCTTCGCCGGTGAACCCACCACGGTCGGCAACAAGTACGCCCGCGAGCTGTCCACCCTGACCTGGCACGCCACCACCAACCTGACCAAGCTGCCCTGGCTCAGCGGCTGGCGCCGGCCCCAGGCCGAGCTGGACGAATCCTCCCGGGCCGCGGCGCTGGAAGCCGTCGTCGACCTGCACACCTTCGACCCGGCAGACCTGGAGCGGATGGCGAGCAACGCCGGTGCCGTCGAAGTACGCACCGCCAGCGAGGAGTTCAGCGCGGCGATGCTCGGCTGGCCGGTGCGCACCTTCGAGGCCGCGGTGCCCCCGGAGCGTCTGGGTTGGGGCTGGGCCAAGTTCGCGTTCAACAGCTGGACCACGCTGAGCTGGGTCGACGCCAACGTGTGGCGCCGGGTGGTGCCGAAGGGCTGGTTCTACAACGTGATGGTCACGGGGGTCAAGCCCTCCTGAACGGTGGAGTAGCGTTCGACCTCTCACACGTCGCATATCTGCGATCGGAGGCGGGAGAGCGGGCCCTGGCCCAGGTGGCCGAGCGCCGCCTCACCGGAGCCAGCCTGGTCAGCGACATCGCCGCCGTACGATCGCAATTCGGCGACCATGCCGGGATTCTGGTGGAGACCGTGCAGCTGAGGCGTCGAGCCGCGGCCAAGTTCGACGACCCGCGGCGGTGGCTGTTCACCGACGAGGCGCTGCAACAGGCCACGGCCGCACCGGTGGCCGCCCATCGGGCCCGCAGACTCGCCGGTGCCCGGGTGCACGACGCAACCTGTTCGATCGGCAGTGAGCTTGTGGCACTGCGTGATTGCACAGCCCAACTGCTCGGCAGCGACCTCGATCCGGTGCGGCTGGCAATGGCCGCGCACAACCTCGAAGAGGGCGGTACCGAGGTTCCGCTGTGCCGCGCCGACGCACTCGCGCCCGTCACCCGCGACACGGTGGTGATCATCGACCCGGCCCGGCGGTCCGGTGGACGGCGTCGCTTCGACCCGCGTGCCTACACACCGGCGCTCGATGCCGTACTGGAGCTCTACCGCGACCGGGACCTCGTGGTGAAGTGCGCTCCCGGAATCGATTTCGACGAGCTCACCAAGATGGGCTTTGCCGGAGAGATCGAGGTGACGTCGGTGGCCGGCAGCGTGCGCGAAGCGTGCCTTTGGTCACCCGGTCTGACCGAGCCCGGTGTGCGTCGGCGAGCCAGCCTGCTCGACACCGCCGAAGAGATCACCGACGCCGAACCCGACGACTGCCCCGTGGCGCCGGCCGGACGCTGGATCATCGACCCCGACGGCGCGGTGGTGCGAGCCGGACTGGTGCGTCACTATGCGGCGCGGCACGGACTGTGGCAACTCGACCCCGACATCGCCTACCTCTCCGGTGACGACTTGCCCGCCGGGGTGCGTGGTTTCGAGGTGCTCGAAGAGCTGCAATTCCAGGAGCGGCGATTGCGGGCCGCGTTGGCCGCCCGATCGGTGGGGGCGTTGGAGATCCTGGTTCGTGGCCTGGACGTGGACCCCGACGCGTTGCGGGCGCGGATGCGGCTGCGCGGGACCGAGCATCTCGCGGTGGTGATCGCACGGCTAGGCTCCGGGTCGGCCAGCCGGGCGACGGCATTCATTTGTCGCCCATCGCGATAGCGGCCACGTACCCTGAACGAAACACGCCGGTGGACCACCGGTGTGAGTTGATCGCCTGCGAGGACGACTGACGATGCGAATTTCCCCTGTGACAGCGATGCTGGCAGCCGGTGCGCTGCTGGGCTGGCTCGGCATGCCGGTGGCAGCCGGGCAGTCGGCCTGCGCCGACCTCGGCGGCACCGTCGACGGTGACCAGATCTGTCAGGTGCACACCGCCAATGCCGCCTACACACTCGACTACACGTTCCCGGTCGACTATCCCGACCAACAGGCTGTCGCCGGATACTTGATCCAGACACGCGACGGATTCGTCAACGTCTCCAGCATGCCCGGCCTGCGCGATCAGCCCTACGTCCTGGACGCCAAGGGCACCGCCTACAGCTCCGGGACCTCGGCGCGCACCCAGAGCCTGGTGTTCGAGGTCTATCAGAATGTGGGCGGTGCCCACCCGCAGACCTGGTACAAGACGTTCAACTACAACGTTGCCACTCGGGCCCCGATCACGTTCGACACCTTGTTCAAACCGGGCTCGAGGCCGTTGGACGTGGTCTTCCCGATCGTCCAGCGCGAACTGCAGAAACAGTCGGGCGTCGAGCAGGCCATCCCGCCGACCATCGGCCTCGATCCCGCGCACTACCAGAATTTCGCGATCACCGACGACGCGGTGATCTTCTTCTTCGGACAGGGCGAACTGCTGCCCGAGGCCGCCGGAGCCAGCCAGGCCAATGTTCCCCGGTCCGCCGTGGCGGCCCTGCTGGCCTGACGCGGGATCAGGCCGGCGCGAACCCGTACACCTGACCGTCGCTGGTCGCGGTGACGATCCGATGGTCCTGACCGATCGACACCCCAACCGGCCAGCCGGTGGCCTCCGGAACGGGATATGCGTTGAGGGTGTGCCCGTCGGCGGTGTCGAACACCAACAGCGTCTGGCCGTGCCCGCCCTCGCGCGCCACCGTGTAACCGACACCGCCCGCCCGGCTCGACGTGGTCAGCGGGACCACATCGTCACGGGTCCAGGCCACCTCACCGTGGTCACCGGCGTCGCGCACCGCGGTCAGCTTGGACTCCGGCCCGCCTCCGGCCACGATCAGCCCGTCCGGGGACACCGAGGGTGGCGTCTGGGCCAGATAGTTCAGCGGCACGGACCACTTGGGTGACCCGTCGGCAGCATTGAGTGCCCACAGCTTCTGGTCGCGGCCGTTGACGTACACCGTCGAGCCGTCGGCGGACAACACCGGGCTGGCCAGCGGCCCGCGGCCCACGGCGTCGCTGGTCCACTCCTGCGTCAGCGGCGTGTCCTCGCCGGGGTGGTAACGCAAACCCGTCAGCACCGGTGCCTCGGCTCCTGGCTGCCACACACTGACCACGACGATGCGGGCCTGATGCGAGAATGCGGGCGCAGCTGCCACCGGGCACCGCGACCGGGCAGGCTGGCAGTCGTCCAGACCGCGCTGCGAATCGGTCGGATCCACGCCGGAAACCAGATCCAGCGGGGTGCCGTCGACCGTGCCGCGGTGCCCGTCGAACACCAGGACCTGGCCGAGATGCGTGACCACCAGCAGCTGGCCGTCATCGAGAATCCGGGGTGTGGTCGGCATGCCGATCACCGGCTGACGCCAACGGACCCACTGCGTGGGCGGGAAGGACAGGATCGTGCCGGGCTGCCCGACGTAGACGTTGTCGAACCCGTCGAACAAGGGACCCGACCAGCCGCCGCCCAGCACCAGGCGGGTGCACCAGCGTTGGCGGGCGTTGTTGTCGGCTTCCCACACCATCAGCGAACAGCCCCCGGCGGTCTGTGCGTTGGCCGCAAGCCGGTTGTCCGCGCTCAGCGCCACCTGGGCACCCAGCTCACCCTTGACCGACCGGCTCCACTCCAGCCGCAGCGCCTCGGGGCCGTGGATTCGGCTGTAGCTGCTGTTGGCGGCGTCTCCGTACTGTGCCGACCAGCCTTGTGCCGCGTGCGCGTCCACCCACGAATCGGTGTTCTCGCATCCGGCGAGCAGGCCTGTGAACAGCACCGCGACCGCCAGTGCAAGGTATCGCCGGAACACGATGTCCTTTCGTCGCCGAACACGCGGGGCGCTCGTATTTGTGACCCAGGTGAGGGTAACCGTTCCGGCTGGGGAACCGGCGCACAGTGACCCGCCACAGGTGCGGCGTAACGGAGCACAGCGACCCGAATACCCGTCGAACGCCCTCGCGTAGGCTGTCCGGCCATGACGACGATGTGGGGCGCTCCGATTCACAAGCGCTGGCGTGGCTCCCGGCTGCGTGATCCGCGCCAGGCCGACTTCTTGACGAGAGCGTCGCTGAAATGGGTCATCGACAATCGCGCCTACACCCCGTGGTACCTGGTGCGTTATTGGCGGCTGCTGAAGTTCAAACTGGCGAACCCGCACATCATCACCCGCGGCATGGTCTTCCTCGGCAAGGGCGTGGAGATCCAGTGCACCCCCGAACTGGCGCAGATGGAGATCGGCCGCTGGGTGCACATCGGCGACAAGAACACCATCCGCTGCCACGAGGGTTCGCTGCGCATCGGTGACAAGGTGGTGCTGGGCCGCGACAACGTGATCAACACCTACCTCGACATCGAGCTCGGCGACTCCGCGCTGATGGCCGACTGGTGCTACGTGTGCGATTTCGACCACAAGATGGACAACATCGAATTGCCGATCAAGGACCAGGGCATCGTCAAGGGCCCGGTGCGCATCGGCCCCGACACCTGGATCGCCGCCAAGGTCACCATCCTGCGCAACACCTCGATCGGCCGTGGCTGCGTGCTGGGGGCCCACGCCGTAGTCAAGGGGGAGATCCCCGATTTCTCGATCGCCGTCGGGGCGCCGGCCAAGGTGGTCAAGAATCGCAAGCTGGATTGGGAGACCTCGGCAACCGAGCGCGCCGAACTCGCCGCCGCGCTGGCCGACATCGAGCGCAAGAAGGCGGCGAACAGCAACTGACGGGCGGCTCAGGCCCCGTTGCACACCCCGGAGTCGCGGATCGTGTTCCCGTAGACATTGGCGGTGGCGACGTTGGCGTTGATGACCCCCGCCGGCTGCTGCTTGGCGATCTTGTCGCTGATCTGGGTCAGCTGATACCACAGGTGATAGATCGAATCGCCGTTGTACAGCGGTGAATACTGGCTCTGATCCGGGTAATTCGTGATGTACAGGGTGTGGGCGCGAGGATCCAGGAACGCCGCCGACTGATCGACGTTGGCCCGCACGGCGTCGCCGGCGGCCTGCACGCCGGGCGCGGTCCAATAGTCATGCTGCTCACCCAGGAAATGCTGGAAGCCCACGATCTGACTGATCAACGTCCCGTACTGCGCGTTGAACCACTGGCAGGACTCGCGCTGAGCGTCGATCTGCTCGGGCGTGACGCGCACCTGCCACAGGTTGTAGGGGAACACCGTGTAGTTCGGCGACCAGTCTGACGGATGGGGCACGAAAGCGGGCAGCGTGGGGGCGGTGCCGTTGGGTTCGGCGACCGACGGGGCCGCCAGGCCGAGTGCGAGCGTTGCGCCGACGAATGCGGCGCAGGCCGTCCGCACTCCGAGTCTCCAAGTTCGAGTCACGACTCGATTGTGCTTGCCGGCCACCGTGGGCGACAGCGGATCGGTCATTCTCGCCACGCGTTCGGCTGGATCAGCGGTCGGGCAGGGCATGCTCGACGATCGGCCGGCGCGGGTGTGGTTCGCGTTCGGCACGTTTGGCAGCCAGATAGACCTGACTGGTCTCGGCGGCCACGGTGTGCCAGTCGAAATCGGCGCTGAGCCGCTCGCGGGCCGCGACCGCCCGGCGCTGGGCCGCCTCGGGGTCGTCCAGCACGGCCCGCACCGCCGCCGCCAGTCCCACCACATCTCGCGGCGCGAACGACATCCCGGTCTGGCCGTCGATCACCGCCTCACCCAGGCCGCCCACGTTGGACGTCACCAGTGGCGTGCCGGTGGCCGCGGCCTCCAGCGCCACGATGCCGAAGGGCTCGTAGTGGCTGGGCAGCACCGCGGCGTCCGCAGCCTGCAGGGCACCCAGCAGCTCCTCGTGCCCCAGCCGTCCGACGAACCGGGTTGCCTTGAACACCTTGTGCTTTCGGGCCTGGTCGACAAGCCACTGCTGCTGAGTTCCGTCGCCGGCGATCGTCAGGGTGGTGCCGGGATGTGCGCGGCGGATGCGAGGCAGGGCCGCGATCGCGTCGTGCACGCCTTTCTCGTATTCCAGCCGGCCGACGTAGAGCAACTCGGGCGGGCCCTGGCGTACCTGCCGTGGGGCGAACGGCCAGAGATCGGCGTCGATCCCGTTGCGGATCACCCTGATCTCGGACAGATCGGGGCCGAACAGCTTGGTGATCTCGTCGTTCATCGAAGCCGAACATGTGATCAGCGAATCGGACTCGCGCACCAGCCACGACTCCACGGCATGGACCTGGCGGCTGATCGGACCGGAAACCCAGCCCGAATGCCGACCCGCTTCGGTCGCATGGATCGTGGAAACCAGTGGTACATCGAAGTATTCGGCCAGTGCGATGGCAGGGTGGGCAACCAGCCAGTCGTGGGCGTGGACGAGGTCGGGCACCCAGCGGTCGCCCGAATTGTCTTTGACGGCAAGGCCGGTGCGCACCATGGCGTGCCCCATGGCCAGGGTCCAGGCCATCATGTCGGTGCCGAACTCGAACTCGTGCGGATCCTGCGCCGCGGCCACCACCCGGACGCCCTCGCTCACCTCGTCGGTGGACGGGTGGGTGCTCGGGTCGGTGTCGGTGGGCCTGCGGCTGAGGACCACGATCTCGTGGCCTGCTTCGGCGAGCGCGGTGGCCAGGTGGTGCACGTGTCTGCCCAGACCGCCGACGACGACGGGTGGGTACTCCCATGACACCATCAGGATCTTCATGACTGCGTGCTTTCATGCCGGTGCGAGTGTGCGGACAAAGCTGAGGCTTGGCGGGGTCTGGAGCGGCAGATACGCACGCTCGTGCTGATGGTCATTTTGGCAGACGCCGGGCGTCGAGGGCACCGAACAGTCCGTCGGCCTTGTTCCAGCCGTCGGCGAGCCGTTCGGCATGGTCGCGCCGGCCGGCGGCCAGCGCGTCGGATATCTCGCGGGTGGCGTGGGCGTGCAGGTGAGCGCGGTAGCGCGCGTAGTCGGCGGCCGAATCCTTGCTCACCATGAACGGCCAGTCGCTGGACACGGTCAACAGCGTCTCCCGCAGGATCTGATCGGCCACTCGGTCGCGCGGGGTCGGTGCACCCACCGCGGCGTGCTGGGTGAGCGCCTTGTCCACGGTGCTCAGGGCGCCGTCGACCACTTCGCTGTTCAGCTGGACCAGATCGGCGACCTTCTCGCCGTTCCAGACCTGCCAGTTCTTGCCCGAACCCCATGAGCTGGGCGGCAATTCGACCGGGTCGCCGATGAATCCGCCGGCCTTGGCATCTGCCAGCGTGCCCACCCGTACGCCGGCTGCCGGCAAGGCGCGCAGGACCCGGCCGAGCCATTCCGGGCCCTCGTACCACCAGTGCCCGAACAGTTCGGTGTCGAATGCGGCCACCACGTGTGCCGGGCGGCCGATCCGCTCGCTCTCACTGATCAGCCGGCGCCGGACCACCTCGACGAAGTCGGCGACATGCTCGTCGATCGCCCGGTCGGCGCGCTGCGGATCGTAAGGCGCCTTCTCCTCGGACGGGACATTGCGGCCGGTGACCCGGGCCGGCTTGAGGCCCGTGGTGTGGTCATAGGTGTGGAAATCCCGGTAGGCGGCATGGCCGGGGTAGCCGGACTTGGGCGACCAGACGCGGTAGCTGACCTGCAGATCACGTCCGAACGCCACCACATCGGACTGACCGACCGGCCGGCCGAGCGCGGTGTCGCCGTGCAGCGAGGGGCCGTCCACCATGAAGTGTCCGACACCGGCCGCGGCGTAACCGGTCTCCATACCCGGCGCATACGCACATTCGGGTGCCCAGATGCCGACGGGTGTGTGCGCGAACCGCTGCTGTGCGTCGGCCAGGCCTTCGCGCAACGCGAATTCACGCAGTCGCGGGTTCAGCAGCGGCTGGAACGGGTGGGACAGCGGGCCGCCCAGTAGTTCGATGGTCTCGGCGTCGATCAGCTGGCGCAACAGTCCGCTGCCACCGTGCCGCCAATGTGTGGTGAACTCCTCGATGGCCTGGCCGGCCTCGGCATATTCGCGAATGCCGAACTGCCGCAACCCTTCCGGCTCGCGCAGCGTCGTCGCCTCCTGGGCGCGCAGCTGCCAGTTGGCCAACCAGTGGTGCATGCCCGTCAGGCAGTAGGGGTCATCGAGCTGTGCGGTGACCACCGGAGTCATCCCGAGGGTGATCAGGTGGCGGCGATCCTCGGCCGCCAGGCCGCGCAGCACCCGCATCAACGGCAGGTAGGCCGCGGCCCAGGACTGGTAGAGCCACTCCTCGCCGACCGGCCAGCGGCCGTGATGGGCCAGCCAGGGCAGGTGGGTGTGCAGGACGAGCGTGAACAACCCGGGAGCCGGATCGCCGGCGACATCGAGCCGGGTTACCCGTTCGGGCTCGGGATTCGAGGTCACGGCCGCACCGCGATCGCGACCAGATCGAGGCTGTCATCAATGTTCCGGTTGTTGGGCCCGCCGGCTTCTTCGAGGTCGAAGTCGTCGACGCTCACCGCGGCCACATCGGCGAGCAGCTGCTCGGGCCATGCCGCACCGGCCACGGCGCGCTGCACCTGCGCCTCGATGATCGAACCGCCGTGCCGGGCGTCGAGCTTGGCGAGTCCGTCGCCGTGAAACACCCCGAGCATCGACTCGACGGTGAATCCGGCGTCGTTCAGCAGCTCGGTCAGCTCGGCGGCGTTGAGCTCGCGGGTGTGGAACGGGTTGAGCGGGGTGTCGCGACCGGGGGAGAAGGTGATCCGGTTGGGCGTGGATACCAGGAACACGCCGCCGGAACGCAGCACACGGAAGCATTCGGAGACGAATTGACCCTGATCCCACAGGTGTTCGATGACCTGGAAGTTGACCACGACGTCGACCGACTCGTCCTCCAGTGGCAGCTCGGCGAGGTTGCCGTGCCGGATGTCCACCCTCGGGTAGCGGGCCCGCACGTGCGCGACAGTGGCCTCGTCGTAGTCCAGTGCGATCACCTTGCGGGCCACGTCGGCGATCAAATCGGCGCCGTAGCCTTCGCCGCAGCCGGCCTCCAGGACGTCTCGGTCGACGCACCGGCCGGTCAACCGCTGGTACACCACCTCATGCCGGCGGAACCAGTAATTCTCCTCGGCCAGGCCTGGGATGGTCCGCTCGCCGGTCAGGGGTAGGGCGTGATCCGGGTCGCCAACGAATGCGCTCATTGGAAGGCAGGCTAACCCAGCCTTGCCCAGGTTGAAGGGGTCGGTGGCCAATCAACCAACGGCTCCCATACCTCAGGGGTGTGGTAGGGGAGGCCGGAATACAAACTCCGACCAGCTATGGTGTTCCTGCGAACCATCAAAAGTTACCGACCGGTAACATGATGCTAGTTGCCTAGAACGTGATATGAGCCCGGGCCACCGGTCTCATCGAGGAGGACGAACCAGAGTCATGACGAACATCGTGGTCCTGATCAAACAGGTCCCAGACACTTGGTCGGAGCGCAAGCTGTCCGACGGCGATTTCACCCTCGACCGTGAGGCTGCCGACGCCGTGCTCGACGAGATCAACGAACGCGCCGTGGAAGAGGCGCTGTTGATCAAGGAGCGTGAGGGCGGAGACAGCACCGTCACCGTGCTGACCGCCGGCCCGGAGCGCGCCACCGAGGCGATCCGCAAGGCGCTGTCCATGGGTGCCGACAAGGCTGTGCACCTCAAGGACGACGGCATGCACGGCTCCGACGTGGTCCAGACGGGCTGGGCGCTGGCCCGCGCGCTGGGCACCATCGAGGGCACCGAGCTGGTAATCGCCGGTAACGAGGCCACCGACGGCGTCGGCGGCGCAGTCCCGGCCGTGATCGCCGAGTACCTGGGCCTGCCGCAGCTCACCCATGTGCGCAAGCTGACCGTCGACGGCGGCAAGGTCACCGCCGAGCGTGAGACCGACGAGGGTGTGTTCACCCTCGAGGCAACGCTTCCGGCCGTGGTCAGCGTCAACGAGAAGATCAACGAGCCCCGCTTCCCCTCCTTCAAGGGCATCATGGCCGCCAAGAAGAAGGAAGTCACCGTGCTCACCCTCGCCGAGATCGGCGTGGAAGCCGATGAGGTCGGCGTTGCCAATGCCGGTTCCAAGGTGCTGTCTTCGACCCCGAAGCCGCCGAAGACCGCCGGTGAGAAGGTGACCGACGAAGGCGAAGGCGGTACCAAGATCGCCGAGTACCTGGTCGCCCAAAAGTTGATCTAGCAGCTCATTCCGAACTTCCACTTCCGAAAGACGTAACGAGAACTCATGGCTGAAGTACTTGTGCTCGTTGAGCACTCCGAAGGCGCGTTGAAGAAAGTCAGCGCCGAGCTCATTACCGCCGCCCGCGCCCTGGGTGAGCCTTCCGCAGTTGTGGTGGGCAAGCCGGGCACCGCGGCTGCGCTGACCGACGGCCTGAAGGCCGCCGGTGCGGCCAAGATCTACGTCGCCGAGTCCGACGACGCAGAGAACTACCTGCTCACCCCCGTCGTCGACGTGCTGGCCGGGCTGGCCGAGTCGGCTGCCCCCGCTGGCGTCGTCCTCGCCGCCACCGCTGACGGCAAGGAAATCGCCGCCCGCCTGGCTGCGCGCATCGGCTCGGGTCTGCTGGTCGACGTGGTCGAGGTCCGCGAAGGCGCCGTGGGTGTCCACAGCATCTTCGGTGGTGCCTTCACCGTCGAGGCCCAGGTCACCAGTGACACCCCGGTGATCACGGTGCGTCCGGGCTCCATCGAGGCCACCCCGGCCGACGGTGCCGGCGAGGTCGTCAACGTCGAGGTCCCGGCTCAGGCCGAGAACGCGACCAAGATCACCAAGCGCGAGCCCGCCGTCGCCGGTGACCGCCCCGAGCTCACCGAGGCCAGCGTCGTGGTCGCCGGTGGCCGTGGTGTCGGCAGCGCCGAGAGCTTCTCGGTGGTCGAGGAGCTGGCCGACTCGCTGGGCGGCGCCGTCGGTGCTTCCCGCGCCGCGGTCGACTCGGGTTACTACCCGGGCCAGTTCCAGGTCGGTCAGACCGGTAAGACCGTGTCGCCGCAGCTGTACATCGCCCTGGGCATCTCCGGCGCGATCCAGCACCGTGCCGGCATGCAGACGTCCAAGACGATCATCGCGGTGAACAAGGACGAGGAAGCTCCGATCTTCGAGATCGCCGACCTCGGCATCGTCGGTGACCTGTTCAAGGTCAGCCCGCAGCTGACCGAGGCGGTCAAGGCCCGCAAGGGATAGATCGCCCACGGCGTCAACAACGCGTCAACACAAACCCCGGTGCCCGGTGCACCGGGGTTTGTGCTGTGTGGGGCGGGATGCGGCGAAACCGGGCCCACGACATGCGCCGAGTGTCACGCTAATGGGGAGGGAACGGCGGATCTTCGAGCGGTGTGGCGTGGTTGGGAGGACGCTGTTTAACCGAGCCGCCGGCCGGTGAGCGTTGAGTTACGCCGAAGCGATGGTCGACTTCTAACTCCAGA